>CANKCX010000103.1 GCA_947480375.1 Actinomycetota bacterium | reverse complement strand
TTAAAAGATAAGGAACCGGAGCCCGATCTAATTGGCGACCACCGTGGTTTGAAAGTGTGATGGCATCCGCGCCAGCCTTTTGTGCAAGCACTGCATCTTCTACATTTTGGATTCCTTTAACAAGAAGATTTCCATTCCATTGTTTGCGAATCCACTTTAAATCTTCGAAGGTAACTGTTGGATCAAACATTGAATCCAATAGTTCTGCAACAGTTCCCTTCCAACTATCGAGGGAGGCAAACTTAAGTGGATCTGTTGTTAGGAAATTCATCCACCAAGCTGGTCTTGGAAGCGCATTCAAAATAGTTTTTGAAGTAAGTGAAGGTGGAATTGTCATTCCATTTCTGACGTCACGAAGTCGGGCGCCAGCAACTGGAACATCGACAGTCAAAACTAAGGTGTCGAAACCTGCAGCCTTCGCTCTATCTACTAATGCCATTGAACGATCGCGGTCTTTCCACATATATAGCTGGAACCAATTGCGACCATCTGGCGCAATGCGGGCAACATCTTCAATTGAACGAGTTCCCATTGTTGAAAGCGTGTAAGGAATACCGGCATCTCGCGCTGCAGTTGCACCGGCATATTCGCCTTCAGTCTGCATCATTCTTGTGAAACCAGTTGGTGCAATTCCAATTGGCATTGCTGCAATTTCGCCAAGCATTTTTACTGAGGTATCAACACTTGAGACATCCCGCAGAATTCGTGGTTGAAACTCGATTTTTTCAAATGTCGCACGCGCACGAGTCAAACTAGATTCGGTATCTGCGCCACCATCGGTGTAATCGAATGGTGCTTGTGGCGTACGGCGCTTTGCAATATCTCGTAGATCATAAATAGTTAACGCTCGCGAGAGTCGACGCTTTCGGCCATTGAAAATTGGTTTCCGAAATCTCATTAATCCGGCGAGCTCTTTGATTCCAGGAAAGCGGCGTTTAACTTTTAATTGACCCATAGCGAAATAGTACACACCAACAATTGGAAGAGAAGGTCTGCGAGAGTATGCTTTCAATCCTTATGCGCAAAGTCTTGGTCCTAAATGAGAGCGACAATATCGCCGTCTGTCTGGTGGACTTAGATATCGGTGAAGTTATCGCGCAAGATGGTCTCAATCTCACTATTCAAAATCGCATCCCACGTGGCCATAAAGTCGCGAGTAAAGATATTGCTAAAGACGCCGGAATCATTAAGTATGGCGAGCGAATGGGACATGCAACTTCCGATATAAAAATTGGCGAACATGTGCATACACATAATGTTTTGGGCGATCGCCTTTCAACGGAGCAAGTTAAATGAGCATGAACGGTTTTGACCACGGAAATCGTGGAATCGGAGTTCGCAATCATCAATTAATTCTGCCCTCGGTTGTCTGCTCTACTCGCGTTTCAAGTCGAATTGCAAAAGAGTTAGGCGCTGTCACCTTTGCTCACCAACATGGTTGTGGATTTATTGGAAATGATGTCGGGCGTATAACTGATTACTTTGCAGCGCTGGCTAATCATCCAAATGTTAGTTCTACGTTAATTGTTGGGCTCGGTTGTGAAACCCTGCAGGGCAATGAACTCGCAGATAAATTACTTTCAAAGAATAAATCTACCAACTACTTAGTTACTCAAGAAAGTGGTGGTGTTCAAGGCACCGTTGATTCCGGAGTTGCATCCGCTAAAGATCTACAGAATAGATTCCCAACACCAAAGGTAAGCCTTCCTCGATTGCACCTTGGAATTGATCTTTCTAATGAGAGTCCAGTTGTAACTGATTTAGTTGCCGCCCTGGCCGATGTCGGAGTCGATGTAACCGTTTCTAGTTCGCATAAGAATTCTGGATTGAATTTCTCAGATCTAATGGAGGCAGGAGTTCACGTAATTCTCTCTTTCCCCGATTCCAACCAACCCGCATCTGGTTTCCCGCTAATTCCCACAATTAACGTTGCAAGTAATTCACCACTGCACTTGGCTCTGACAGATGATTTTGATTTATCGGCTTCATCGTCCGTAGCCGAAATCATCGAGAAGATTTACGCTGTTGTTAATGGCGAACTAACTAAAGTTGAAGCAATCGGTGCCGGCGAAATAATTGCAGCTCGTGAGGTGCGAAGTGTCTAATCAATTAACAGCATTTGAAAGAAGCGATGGTCGCTGGGGGCTTCGTAATCACGTATTAATTCTTCCACTGCACTCTGCATTTTCAGCCACTGCCCGCAAAATTGCTGATGATTCAAGCGGCGCTGTTGCAGTAAGCCACGATTGGTCGGGCGAAATAGATGGAGATTTCGATCGTATTGTTAAAACTATTTCGGGCTTCGCAGCTAATCCAAATAACTTTGCGACAATATTCATCACAATTGGCACACCAAATGAATTAGCAATTATCGAGCTTGCAAAGAAAATTGGGCTTGGTAAATTCGAAGTTCTAAATGTTGCCGAACTTGGATCAATGAGCAAAATTGCTGATATCGGATTGCAAATGGCTAATTCCTTATTGAAGGAAGCCAAAGCAAGCCAACGCATAAGTGCACCTTGGAGCGCGATCAAACTTGGCCAAGAATGTGGCGGTTCAGATGCGCTATCCGGAATCACAGCAAACCCAGCGCTTGGCGTTGCAAGTGATCGCTTAGTCGAACTTGGTTCTTCTTCAGTACTTGGCGAAACAACTGAAATTCTTGGCGCCGAACACCTACTTGCAGCTCGCGCAATCACACCAGAAATTGGCGCACGAATCGTTGAGACCGTTGCCCGCTACGAGCGTTCAATTAATTACGAAGGAATCGATATGCGTGGTGCTCAACCATCACGTGGAAATATCGAAGGTGGGCTGACAACGTTAGAAGAGAAATCACTTGGCGCCGCTAAGAAAGCCGGAAGCGCACAATTTTCCGGCGTATTTGAATATGCAGATCAAGTTGTAAATCCAGGGCTTTACTTCATGGATACACCTGGGCACGACACTGAACAACTGACTGGTTTCGCAGCTGCCGGTATAAATATTGTTGTCTTCACAACTGGCCGCGGAACTCCGACGGGTTCCGCAATTGTTCCAACAATAAAAGTTGCAACAAATACCACGATGGCTAGTGCAATCCCAGATTTAATTGATTTAAATGCCGGCACAATTGCAGATGGTTTAAAGACTCTTGCAGATGTGGGCGGGGAACTCTTTGATTTAATTCTTGAAGTTGCTAATGGCAAGTTAACTAAAGCTGAAAAAGGTCTGCATCACGAGTTTTCACTTTCTCGCATGTACAACACCGTAATTCGCTAGCCAAAAACTTCTTCTAAAGCCTTTCGCATAACACTTGGATCTGCGTCAATACCAGTCCAATATTTAATGCCAATTACCCCTTGATTAACCAACATTCCAAGGCCATCTAAAGTCACGCAACCACGAGCCTTAGCTTCGCGCAAGAGATGCGTCTTTGGTGGATTTGGAATTACATCTGCAACCACAATTCCTGATTGCAAGGTGTCGAAATCAATATTTAATTGGGCATCCACATCGGGGAACAAGCCGATTGATGTTGAGTTAATGACGATATCTGTTCCTGTTGGTATCGAGAATTTCGAACTCCAAGAGATAAAAACAGCTTCGGTTTTAGTCTTTGCATTTAGCAAGTCAACTAATATCTTTCCGCGTTCATTATCGCGATTTACAACTATTATTTTTGCAGCCCCAGCCAATGCAAGTTCAACGCCTACAGCCCGTGCTGCTCCCCCAGCGCCAAACATCACTACTGTCTTGCCTGCAGGATCAACAACGCCTTCAAGTGATTTTAAAAAGCCCTTGCCATCGGTATTTTCTCCGATGAATTTTCCGTCACGAAGAACTGCACAATTAACTGCGCCGATTACGGAAGCAGATTCGCCAATTCCATCGAGATGTTCGATGACCGCCAATTTATTTGGAATCGAACAGTTAAATCCAATCCAACCCATTGCTTTGGCACCGGCTACTACTTCGCCTAATTTTTCTGGACCAACTTCAATATTTATATAACGCGCATTTATGCCGTGGTGTCGGTAAGCCGCTT
>CANKCX010000102.1 GCA_947480375.1 Actinomycetota bacterium | reverse complement strand
CAGCCTCTGGTCCCGGACAAGTTATTTCTAAAGCTGATGATCTACCGGGTTCGGTTAGTGAACCGTGAGCTAAAAATGCACCGCGCCAAGCGGCTTCTGCGTCACAAATTCCTGCTGAAACAACTTGTGGTGGCAGACCTCGAATCGGGCGATTATTTGCATCGATTAATCCGGTCTGTCTTGCAAGTGCGTCACCATCTGAAGTAACCCGCACTACATAACGACTTCCTTTACGTAATCCACTTGGTGAAAGAACTGCGAGTTCACTGTCATGACCAAAAATTTCTGCAATATCTTTTCGCAATCTGCGCGCACCTTGTGCGGTATCAAGTTCAACTTCGATTGCAATTTTTCCGCCAGTTATATGAAGACCACCTGCGAAGCGAAGTACTGCAGACACTTCTGCTTTGCGGCAACAAGGTTTAGAGATTGAGAGACGACTTAACTCGTCTTTAACTGCAGATGTCATTGCCATGGGCGCTATTTAAGCAGGGATGGCCCGAAAATGTTGGCGAAAAGCGAACTCATTTTTTCCCAATCATGGTGACTTTGATCCGAGCTCTTAGCGACATCGGCCACAATTAGCTCTCCCCCACACCTACTTACCAAAGTCTGTAGCCCATTTCCCTGCGAAAGTACGGTCGGGTCTGCTATGGCGATATCAATTTTGAATTCGGGAAGATGCGAAAGAACAAGTTCGAGATGTTCTTCAGGCGTACTACCTGCGAATTCATCACCGCCATCAGGTTCCGGAAGATTAAATATCATCACTTTCTTGGCGTTACTTTCTGCAATAGCAATTGCTAAATCCTTCATTAAAAAATGTGGCATAACACTTGAAAACCAAGAACCTGGACCGAAAGTTAACCAGTCTGCGCCCGAAATAGCTTCTAAGACTTGTGGTGTAACTCTTGGATTTTCTGGAAGTAATTTAAGTGATTGCAATTGACCTTTAGCCGTTGCTACTTCAATTTGGCCACGTACAACTTGATCGATCTTATTTTGCTTAAATATTCCCTCAATATCTAGCGGATCTAGCGACATTGGAAGTACTCGCCCTACGATTTTTAATAACTCACCAACACGATCAATACCTGCGACTAAGTCATCAGAACTATCCCAGAGCGCAGCCATCAACAAATTACCAAGTGCATGACCATTTAAATCACCACTACTAGTGAAGCGGTGCTGAATTATCTGTGCCCAACTTTGACCCCACGCATCAGATCCGCAGAGAGCCGCTAAGGCCATTCGCAAATCTCCCGGTGGCAAGAAGTTGAACTCCTCGCGAATTTTTCCGCTTGATCCACCATTGTCTGCAACAGTTACAACGGCTGTGATTTCTGGCGTGACATCGCGAAGCGCCGTTAATGTGGCAGCCAACCCGTGTCCCCCACCAAATGCAACAACTTTGGTTTTTGCTTGGACCATTTAAACTTCGCGGCCCAAATCGCGATGAACGGCCTGGGCAGAAATTTTCTTTCCGTTAACTGCCGCAGCTTTCTCAAATCTCTTGGCTAACTCCTCGGATATCGCCACACTTCGGTGCTTGCCGCCGGTGCATCCAATTGCCAACGTTAAATATTTCCGACCTTCCTGAATGAAACCAAAGGCCATGGTTTCAAAGAGCGATTGATATTTACTCAAAAATTCTTGCACATTTGCACTTGCTAAAACGTTCTCAGAAACTGGTTTATCTAAACCTGTTAGTGGACGTAACTCTGGAATCCAATGTGGGTTTGCAATAAATCTGCAATCCATAACTAAATCCGCATCCACGGGAATGCCGTACTTATACCCAAAGGAGAGGATGTTCACTCGCAGATCAGAATCGGATGCGTTGCTAAAGATTTCACTGATCTTTGCTTCAAGTTGATGAATATTTAACGCAGAAGAATCAATTACGAAATCAGCAGCAGATCGAACATCTTGCAACCTGGTGCGTTCTTTCGTGATTCCATCGAGAATTCGATCTGGCCCTTGAAGTGGATGTGGTCGTCTGGTTGCTTCAAAGCGACGCACAAGTGCATCATCGGATGCATCCACGAAGAGAATTCTTCGAGCAATATTTCGCTCGGCAAGATCTGCCAACGATTTCGTTAAATCATCGAAGAATTGGCCACCTCTAACATCAATAACAACAGCGATTGATGATGGCGTCTTAACTGCCATTTCGCAGAGATTCGCAATCATTGATGGCGGTAAATTATCGACGACATACCAGCCAAGATCCTCAAGAGCGTGTGAGATTGTAGATTTTCCAGCGCCGCTCATTCCGGTTATTACTAAGACCTCATTAGATGCCATGGGTTAATCCTCTCAAGTAATCTCACCGGTTTCCATGTTTATTCCTGTTATGGAGTCGCCACTTATTTTGCTTTCAAGGTGGTTCACTATCATTTCAGCAATATTGCTACCGATTCCAGGAATAGTGGAGATTTCATCGACGCTAGCCTTGCGAATTGCTGTAACCGATCCAAATTTCTCGAGTAGGGCGCTTCGTCTGGCCTCGCCTAGCTTGGGAATATCATCTAGAAGAGATTCCAACATAACTTTTGACCGCTTGCTTCGATGGAAAGTTATTGCAAAACGATGAGCTTCATCGCGAATGCGTTGTAATAGATAGAGCCCCTCACTATGTCTTGGGAAAATAACTGGCTCGTTACTGTCTGGCAACCAGACCTCTTCGAGCCGTTTTGCAAGCCCGCAAAGTGAAATATCAGAAATTCCTAAATCAGCCAGAGCTTTTGCTGCCGCCGCAACTTGCGGTGCGCCACCATCGACCACAATCAATTGTGGTGGGTAAGCAAATTTTGGTCTGGCCCCACCTAATTCAGCGAACTCTGAATTATCGATATCGCGCTCTGATAAGTACCGCTTCAAACGTCTAGTTAAAACATGATGCATGGCGCGAGTGTCATCGAATCCAGCATCGTCATCGATTGCGAATCTGCGGTAATCACTCTTTTTAATCTGCCCATCTTCAAAAACAACCATCGATGCAACCATATGCTTGCCTTGAATATTGGAAATATCAAAACATTCGATTCGTAATGGCAACTCCGGCAAATCCAAAAGATTTGCAATTTCTTCTAGCGCCCTTCCTGATACCGCAGCATCATTTGATCGCTTGCTTAAATGTTGAATTAACGCTTGATGGGCGTTGCGTTTTACAGTTGCAATTACTTCAAACTTATCGCCACGTAGCGGCTGCGTAATGTTTACTCGGTGCCCTGATTTTTCGGTAAGCCAATCCTCAATCGTTTGAAAATCTGGCGGCATTTCATCTACAAGTATTTCGATGGGTGGATCAAGTTCGGAATAAATCTTCGAAATCATCGCACCTATCACCGATTCATCTTCCAATACATCCGCTCGATCAAGGATCCAGGACCTTGAACCAACAACTCGCCCATGGCGGACTGAAAAAAGTGTGACCGCAGAATGTGTAATTTCGGAGTGGGTTGCAAGTAGATCTGCCGAAAAATTCTCGCTTAGGAAGGTTCCCGAAGTTTGAGCCGAGCGTTCTATTGCAGCAATTTGATCGCGAATTTTCGCCGCTTGCTCAAACTCCTCGCGTTCGGAAGCAGCCACCATATCCTTTGTAAGTGCAGATGCGATATCGCCTGAGCTGGTATCAACAAATTTCACTAAGGACTTAGCTAAATCAGAATGTTCCTCTTTTGAAATCCAAGAGACACAAGGTGCACTGCACTTACCAATATCCCCCAGAAGACATTGACGCTTACTCTTAACTGCCCGTGAAAAATTCGAATCAGTGCAGCTTCGAATCGGATAGAGCTTTTGAATTACATCAAAGGAACTTCGAAGCGCCCAGGCATGCGCATATGGCCCGAAATATTTAACCCCCGGACGTCGCTTGGCTCGCGAAATAAACAACCTAGGAAACTCTTCTTGAAGACTTACGGCTAGATATGGATATGACTTGTCATCCTTGAATTGAATGTTGTACTTCGGATTCTCACTCTTAATCCAGGTGAATTCGAGTTGTAGCGCTTCAATTTCGGTATTTACAACGGTCCAGTCAACTCTGACCGCTGTGTTTACCATCCGAT
>CANKCX010000101.1 GCA_947480375.1 Actinomycetota bacterium | reverse complement strand
TCTAGCTGATGTTCAAAATGGAACTTTCGCAAAGCGTTTCATTGATGACCAAGATGCTGGCGCTCCAGAATTTAAAGCACTTCGCGCAAAGGGCGAAGCCCATCCAATTGAGGCCGTTGGCCGTGAACTTCGCAAAATGATGTCATGGGTAAAGGGCAACAACAAAGATGATTATCAGGAAGGTGCTGCAGCGCGTGGCTAAACCCGTAGTTTTAATTGCAGAAGAGTTAAGCCCAGCAACGTTAGAAGCGTTGGGACCAGATTTTGAAGTACGCAATTGCGATGGTGCAGATCGCGGGCAATTACTTGCCGCACTTGCCGCCGGTGTAGATGCAGTACTGATTCGATCTGCAACAAAGATGGATGCAGAGGCAATTGCTGCTGCAAAGGGTTTGAAAGTTATTGCACGAGCTGGTGTTGGTTTAGATAACGTTGATATTCCTGCTGCTACTGCAGCTGGTGTCATGGTTGTTAATGCACCAACTTCAAACATCGTCAGCGCCGCCGAACTAGCGATTTCATTGTTGCTGGCTTCTGCTCGTTTTATTTCACCAGCACACGCTGCGCTTCGTAATGGCAAGTGGGCACGTTCTAAGTACACCGGCGCTGAACTTTTCGAGAAGACTCTCGGAATTGTTGGCTTCGGTCGAATCGGACAATTGGTTGCAGCACGTATGCAGGCATTTGGAATGGATGTAATTGCTTACGATCCATATCTACAACCTGCGCGCGCGGCACAACTCGGAGTTCGTTTGGTAGAACTAGATGAACTGCTAAAGCTTTCAGATTTCATAACAATTCACTTACCTAAGACCAAAGAGACTGCAAACTTAATTGGTGTAGAAGCACTTAAGAAAGTTAAGCCAGCAGTTCGCATCATTAACGCTGCTCGTGGCGGCGTACTTGATGAGGCCGCACTATTCGATGCGCTAAACGAGGGTCGAGTTGCAGGCGCCGGTCTTGATGTCTATGTAACTGAACCTTGCACAGATTCACCGCTATTTGGTTTAGATAATGTGGTTGCAACACCGCACCTTGGTGCATCAACAGATGAAGCTCAAGAGCGTGCCGGAATTGCAGTTGCAGTTTCAGTTCGTAAAGCGCTTTCAGGTGAACTAGTTCCAGATGCGGTAAATGTTAAAGGTGGAGCAATCCATCAAGACATTCGTCCAAGCTTGCCACTTGTTGAAAAGATGGCACAGATTGCAACAGCAATCGCTGGCGAATTACCAGCATCAATGGAAGTTCAAGTTCGTGGAGATATCGCTGGACATGATGCATCTGTACTCGCAACAAGTGCGCTAAAAGGTGCGCTAATTGCTACTGGTGCTGAAGATGTTACATATGTAAATACTCCAGCACTTGCTGAAGCTCGCGGAATGACATCTACCGTTAACTCAGATCCAGAGAGTCCGGAATATCGCAGCATGATTTCATTGCATGCAGCCTTGAATGATGGCCGCAGCGTTGTAGTTAATGGAACTCTTATGGGAATCCGTAAGGTTGAAAAAATCATCGCAATTGATGATTTTGATCTTGATCTTGCACCTACAGAGAATCTACTTTTCTTGCGTTACACCGATCGTCCAGGAATTGTTGGAATCGTCGGTAACGCACTTGGCAAAGCAAATATAAATATTGCTGGCATGCAGGTTGCACGTGATAGCGCCGGGGGAGAAGCACTTATGGCCCTCACTGTTGATTCAGGTGTTGCAGCAAGTGTTGTTGCAGATCTTAAGAAAGAAACAGGCGCAAAGTTAATTCAAGCAGTTAACCTGGTCGGATAAGTTAGGTAATCATGAAGAGTTTTAATTTAGCGGTAATCGGTGGCGATGGCATCGGTCCTGAAGTTGTTGCTGAAGGACTTAAAGTTTTAGATGTTGTTGCAGCTAATTACGGTGTTGAATTTAAGAAGACTAATTACGATCTTGGCGCGAAGTATTGGCACAAGACCGGAGAAACTCTTCCTGACTCTGTCATGGCAGAACTTGCAAAGGCTGATGTAATTCTTCTCGGTGCAGTTGGAGATCCAACTGTTCCAAGTGGCGTTCTAGAACGTGGCCTGCTTCTGAAATTACGCTTTGCATTTGATCATTATGTAAATCTTCGCCCAGCGAAGTTGCATGCTGGCGTTAAGTCGCCACTAGTTAACTCTGAATCAATCGATTTCATCGTTGTTCGCGAAGGAACTGAAGGCCCATATGTTGGTGCTGGCGGAACTCTTGCGGCAGGAACTAAGGATGAGATTGCGACTGAAGAGAGTTTAAATACTCGTCGTGGCGCTGAACGTGTTATCCGCGATGCATTTGCTCGTGCCCAACTTCGTCCTCGCAAGAAGTTAACTCTTGTACACAAGAACAATGTTTTAACCCGCGCAGGTGGACTTTGGACTCGCACATTTAATGAAGTTGCCAAAGAGTTTCCAGATATAACTACTGATTATCTGCACGTAGATGCAGCGTCAATGTTCTTTGTTACAAACCCAGAGCGCTTTGATGTTGTTGTTACAGATAATCTCTTCGGAGATATTTTGACCGATATTGCTGCAGCAATCTGTGGCGGAATCGGCCTTGCTGCTTCTGGAAATATAAATCCAACCGGTGAATTTCCTTCCATGTTTGAACCAGTACATGGTTCTGCTCCGGATATTGCAGGCAAGTCACTTGCCGACCCAACCGCGACTGTAATGTCTGTTGCGATGATGCTTTCACACCTTGGTTTAACAGATGCCGCTGCAGATATCGAGCGCGCAGTAGCAGCAGATCTTTTGACACGTGGCGATGCAAAACGCAGCACTACACAAATTGGTGATGCGCTAGCAGCAGGAGTGTCTGGTGCAAAATGAAATTAAAATTAAACCCTAATCCAAATCCAGTTAATGATTCAGATCGCGATGCAAAAATAGCTGAAGGCGGTTTTGGAAAGTATTACACCGATAACATGGTTGTAATTAATTGGAGCGAGGCCGAAGGTTGGAGCGAGGCCGAACTTAAAGCTTATGGACCAATCTCATTAGATCCAGCAACAGCTGTTTTCCATTATGGTCAAGAAATATTTGAAGGCATGAAGGCATACTGGCAACCAGATGGAAGAATCTCTTTGTTTCGTCCAGATGCAAATGCACTTCGCTTTGCCCGCAGCGCTGCACGTCTGGCGCTTCCGGAGCTTGCAGTTGAAGATTTCATTGAATCAGTTTCGACTCTTGTTAAGCAAGATCAAAAATGGGTTCCTAAAAAAGTTGGCGAATCGCTTTATATCCGACCATTTATGTTTGCGACCGAAGTCGGTCTTGGAGTTCGTCCATCAAATAAAGCGATGTACATGCTTATCGCGACTCCAGCTGGTGCATATTTCAACGCATCAAAAGCTGTAACAGTATGGATCTCAACTGAATATGTGCGCGCAGCAATTGGTGGCACAGGCGAAGCTAAATGCGGTGGAAATTATGCGGCCTCATTAGTTGCGCAGAAACAAGCGGCTACTCAGGGCTGCGACCAAGTCGTTTGGCTAGATGCAATAGAACGTCGCTGGGTTGAAGAGATGGGTGGAATGAATCTTTACTTCATTAAGGGTTCTGGAAAAGATGCCACTGTTGTTACACCAAAGCTAACTGGAACTTTGCTTCCTGGAATCACTCGCGATTCAATTCTTACTGTTGCTAAAGATTTGGGTTATAAAGTTGAAGAAGCAATGATTTCGATTGATGATTGGCGCGATGGCGTTGCGAGTGGTGAAATCACTGAAATTTTTGCCTGCGGAACCGCTGCAGTTGTAAGCGCGGTTGGGGCCGCAAAGAGCCAATACGGAACTTGGACTACTGGCGATGGAAATCCTGGTCCAATCACAAAGCAGATTCGCGAAACACTTCTCGGCATCCAACATGGAGTTATCGAAGATAAGCATGGTTGGAATGTGAAGGTTTGCTAAATGAATGACAACTTTCATATATACGACACAACTCTTAGAGATGGCGCCCAACAAGAGGGGCTAAATCTTTCAGTTCATGACAAGTTGGCGATTGCGCGTCACCTTGATGATCTTGGAGTTGGTTTTATCGAGGGCGGTTGGCCTGGAGCT
>CANKCX010000100.1 GCA_947480375.1 Actinomycetota bacterium | reverse complement strand
TGTCAGATGCGCCGGCGAGTGCCAAGAAGAAGAGAATAAAAAAGAGCGAATGAGAGAAACCTGCCAAAGTAATCGCTGCGCCCCAACCAAGTGCGGCTACAAAAACCGCCCGACCATGATGATGATAATTTTTTATCCAGCCACTGGTCAGAGTTACGAGTACCGAACCAATAGTTCCTGCGGCATAGAACAAACCAAGAGCCCAAGTTGCATTTAATTGATCAGCCCAGAATGGAAAGAGTGCATTGGGCATGGCAAAGAACATGGCCGCTAAGTCCACCAAGTAAGTGCCCAGTAGGTCTTTGCGAGAGGTTGCATATTTGATGCCTTCGACCATTGATGACATCGCACTTGTTTGAACCGCTGATTCTTTAGTTAGTGGCTTTACTGATTTAACTCGGAGCAAAAATAATAAAGAAATTGCAAAGGTAACAACATCTACTAAATATGCAGTACCGATTCCGGTTGTCGCCAACAAGATTCCGGCAAGTGCCGGTCCGGTGATTACTCCGGTCTGCCAACGAAGTGACATCAGTGCGCTAGCGGAAGGCAAATCATCGTGGCCAACCAATCTCGGCAATATTGCATCGGCACTTGGACGTTGTAATCCATCTAAGGCGGCGAACGAACCAGCCACAATATAAATCCAGATCAAACTTGGCTTGGCCATTTGAGAATTTATGAAGAGCGAGAAGGTCATAACCATTAGCGCGAACTCGGTTATCAAAATCATCTTGCGGCGATCTACTCGATCGGCCAAGACCCCGCCATATAGTCCGAAGACAATCAGGGGGATTAATTCAACTGCGCCCATTAGGCCGACCGCGATGTATGAGTTGGTTAACTCTTTGATCTGAAAGGGGAGAGCGACATAAGTAATCATCGATCCGAAGTAACTGATTAGCCCAGAGGACCAAAGTCGGCGGAAATCTGGATAATTGCGGAGCGGAGAGATATCGACCGCAATCTTTTTTAGCACGGCGATAATCTAGTAAGAAATTTAGTGAAAACTTTGCTCTGGACCAGGGAATTGCCCAGAAGAAACGTCGGCCGCATACTCTTTGGCGGCATTTAACATTTCGACTCGCAGATTTCGATAGGCCTTGGCCAACTTTGGTGCGTTCTTGGTAATACCCATCAAGTCGGTCCAGACCAAGACTTGGGCATCACATTTAGCGCCGGCACCGATGCCGATTGTTGGGATTGAAAGTTCTTTAGTAATTAGTTCAGCTAATTCTTCGGGAACCAGCTCTAAGACAATTGCAAAAACTCCTGCAGCTTCTAGCGCTTTGGCATCATCGATTATTCTTTTGGCATCATCGCCGCGACCCTGAACTTTGAAACCACCAAGGGCATGGACAGATTGCGGAGTGAGGCCAAGGTGGCCCATAACTGGAATTCCGGCCTCGATCAGTCTCTTAATTTGTGGAACAACTTTGGCGCCGCCTTCTAACTTCACGGCGTGGGCTTTAGCCTCTTTGAAAAATCTAATACCGGTAGCAAGTGCGGCATCGGCGCCGCTTTCATAGGACCCAAAAGGAAAGTCAGCAACCACCATTGCGCGGGATGTCGATTTCACAACAGCGCGGGCCAGTGGAATTAATTCATCCACCGTTACTGGAATTGTGTTTTCTTCGCCGAAGAAATTATTGCCGGCCGAATCGCCGACAAGGAGAACTGGGATTTGGGCCTCATCGAAAATTTGGGCGCTCATCTGTTCGTATGAAGTGAGCATCGCCCATTTTTCGCCGCGCTTTTTCCAGGCAGCTAAATCAGAGATTGAAATGCGGGTGGCTTGATCCATGCCGGGCTCCTAGATTCAAATTTGCGCGAACTCAAAGCCGGATTTCGGTCTCTGGTCTCTTGCGTCAACTGAACTGGTCGAAAGTGTAGCCAATTCTTATGCGGGTAGGCTAGCCACATGGGAAATGCAAAGGGTTTCAGTACCGGCCAATTGCGTATCGCCCTTGCACAAATAAATCCAACCCTCGGTGATCTAACTGGCAATAGCGAATTAATCTGCGAATACGCGGGTAAGGCAAGCGCAGCCGGAGCTCACGTTCTACTCTTTCCAGAAATGATTATGACTGGATATCCAGTTGAAGATTTAGCTCTTCGCCAAACCTTTAGGGCGGCGAGTAGAGCAGCAGTATTAGATGTTGCCGATCGACTTGAAGAGCAAGGCTTTGGCGAGATGCTTGCTGTTATTGGATATTTAGATGCAAGCGCCGATCAAAAACCACAGAACTCAGTTGCTCTTGTTCATCGCGGTGAAGTAGTTGCGACATATATAAAGCACCATCTTCCAAACTATGGAGTCTTTGATGAATTTAGAAACTTCGTTGCCGGCGATCGCTCTCTTGTAGTTCGCTTTCACGGCATTGATATTGGAATCGCAATCTGCGAAGACATCTGGGTTGATGATGGGCCGGTAGCAGATCTTGCAGCCAGAACTCCGGGATTAGTTTTAGTTCCAAATGGCAGCCCCTTTGAACGAGCCAAAGAAGATGTTCGCCAACTTTTAGTTAGAAAGCGGGCGAAAGATATTGGCGCCCCACTTGCATATGTAAATATGACAGGCGCCCAAGATGATTTGGTATTCGATGGAGACAGCATTGTCGCAACCGCCAATGGCGATGTAATTGCAAGAGCCCCACAATTCTTCGATGGCCTGATGGTCGTCGATTTAGATTTGCGCCTTGCCACATCTACGCCTGATGTGGTGATATCTGATTTGCCACTAGCAAGCTATGAAAAAATAACTCACGGCATCGCCCATCCAATGAGCGACTTATCTCAAACTTGGCAGGCACTTGTAATTGGACTACGTGATTATGTCGAAAAGAATAAGTTTAAGAGCGTAATTCTTGGACTTTCTGGCGGTATCGATTCTGCAATTGTGGCGACTATCGCGGCAGATGCAATCGGAGCCAATCGGGTATTTGGTGTTGGACTTCCAAGTCGATATTCATCAGATCATTCCTTGAGCGATGCCGCTGAACTGGCTAAAAATATCGGGCTTAATTATCGAGTAATTGAAATCGAACCAATGGTTTCAACTTTCTTATCCCAGCTTGGCCTGACCGGACTTGCTGAAGAGAATGTTCAAGCCCGAGTTCGCGGAACAACTTTGATGGGCCTTTCTAATCAAGAGGGACACTTAGTTTTGGCGACCGGAAATAAATCAGAATTAGCAGTTGGGTATTCAACTTTGTACGGCGATGCCGTCGGGGGATATGCACCAATTAAAGATCTATTTAAATCTGAAGTTTGGGCGCTCTCTAAATGGCGCAATGATCAGGCAATCAAGAATGGCCACACTCCGCCGATCCCAATTAATTCAATTACTAAAGAGCCAAGTGCCGAACTGCGCCCTGGCCAAAAAGACACAGATTCACTTCCTGATTACGCGAAGCTTGATCAAATTCTGCACATTTATATCGACCAGGATTTAGGGCTGGCGGGCGTCTTGGCGGCTGGCTTTGATCTGGAACTAGCTACAAAAATAATTCGAATGGTTGATGCCGCCGAATATAAGCGTCGCCAATATCCACCTGGAACCAAGATTTCTAAGCGCGCCTTTGGAAAAGATCGCAGATTGCCGATTACTTCAGCCTGGCGCGAGCACAATTAATTAGAAGTAATCAACTGCAAGTGGTTGGCAACTAGACATTAAATAGCAAGGCTCTTTAGAATTCCCAAAATCGGGGAACCCCAATGAATTAATAATCATGGAAGCGAAAGGCAGAAGAATGAAAAAACTTAAGTTAATTACGCCGTTGGCAATTGCAGCGCTATTGCTGACAAGCTGTGGTTCTTCAAATGACAGTAAGTCTGCAACAGCATCAGCTGAGTGCAAGGCTGGCGCACTTTCAACAGTGACACCAAAGGTTTTAACAATCGCAACTGGCGAACCTGCTTATTCACCATGGGTTCTAAATGACAAGCCAGAATCTGGCGAAGGTTTTGAAGCAGCCGTTGCTTATGCAATCTCAAAGGAACTTGGCTACAAGAACGAAAATGTAAAGTGGGTTCGCACCACATTTGATGGCGCAATCGCACCAGGACCAAAGACTTTCGATTTCA
>CANKCX010000099.1 GCA_947480375.1 Actinomycetota bacterium | reverse complement strand
TTAAGCCTTGAAGTATTTAGAATCGTCGATGAACATGAATTAATCATCCGCTCGCTATTACGTGATTTTGAACGAATGAACGAGATCGCTTATCGCACACCAAGTACACCAACAGTTTCAGTAGTAACAGCGGTGCTTGAAATAAGAAAAGGTGGAGAGTCGGCCAAGAACGCCCTTACATCATTGCAACAACGCACGCCACGAGAAAAATTGTTATTCCACATTTTGCAGGTAAATTTAAATCTAGAGAAGCCTAAAGTTGCCGGGGAACATATGCAGAAACTCCTTGCGATAGTTATGAATCATGGCTTTAGACAAATTCTTCTAATTCAAGGCCCAAAATTCCAAGAATATTTATTGAAATATGCTGCCTCGCATCCAACTGTTTATATGGAGCAAATCGCCAGGTTATTGCGCGAACAGATGGCAAACACAAATTCTAAGAGCGATAAATTAGAGAATCCACTAACTAAGCGCGAGATCGAAATTCTCAATCGACTTTCAACTGGCCTGCCAATCTCGCAGATTGCATCAAATCTTCATATTTCAAATAACACGATAAAGACGCACCTGAAGAATGTTTATAAGAAGCTTGGCGCAGAATCTAGAGAAGATGCAGTTTCAAAAGGGCGCGAACTACTGCTCTTTTAACTTTTCAGTCTCTTCTTTTCGGAGTCTTGGCCAAGTTGTTATTGGAAATTCCAAACTCTTATAGAAATCTTTGATTAGGTCGCGAACCAATTTTGTTTTTTCTTTTACAACAAAGTGCGAAGTTCCAGGAACGATTGCTAAACGAGCATTTGGAATCGCTTCATAAAGTTCGATTGTATGATGATTTGAAAAAGGTTCGTCATCACCAGTCAGCACAAGTACCGGACAACTTATTCTTGAAAGTTGCGAGGTTGTCATAGTTGGTTCTGAATTCCAGACTTCATAGGCCTTGCGAATTATCACTTCTTGCATGTGGGCTGGATCTGGCGATCTAAGTGCAAATTTAGCTGCGTCATCTTCGGTTATAACAATCTCTGGATCTTCTTCGATTAACGAAAGTCCGCTGTCATAGTGAAAATTTGTTCCGATAGCGACAATTGATTTCACTAAGTCCGGCCGCTTAAGTGCAACCATCAAAGAGATAATTCCACCATCACTCCAACCAATTAAATGTGTTGGTTCTTTAATTACATCTTCGATATATGCAATCGCTTCTTCGGTTTGGAATTCAAAGTGATAAAAACCTTCTCGGCTTGCAGTACGACCATGCGCACTGCGGTCGAAGGCAAAAATAGAGTGGGTACGTTGTACCGCTGGAATGACTGTGTAATCCCAGCTTTCAGTTGAACTTAAACCACCGTGCATCAGTAGAACTGGTCCGGTTTTCTTGCCAAATGTTTTTCCTTGTGCCGACCAAACTTGATGGCCACGAAGATCGATGTATCCGCGTTTTAATTTAAGCATTCAATTACATCGAATCCATAATGTGTCGGTTTCCACGATCGAAAGTTACGTAGTTCCAACACCAATCGGCGATTGTTCCGATCCGATTGCGGCCACCCATTAAGTAGAAAAGATGCAAGAAAAGCCAAGTAGCCCAAGCTGGATATCCAGAGAATTTGATCTTATTGACTTCAACAACTGCTTTATGGCGTCCAATAGTTGCCATCGAGCCCTTGTCCTTATATTTAAAATCTTTTAGTTCGACACCTTTTTCGCGACGCAAAATCTGATCGGCAACAAATCGCCCTTGTTGCATTGCTACAGGTGCAACCATCGGAAGGAATCTTCCATCCTTTGATTTTGCACCACAGATATCACCGACGCCCCAAATATATGGATAATTTGTAACGGCAAGAGTTGGATAAACACTCAACCGGTTTCCATCCAGAGGCAATGAAAGATTCTCGATTACAGGGGCGCCTTTAACGCCAGCTGCCCAAACCGTTACTTCAGCAGGAATTGATTTGCCATCACGTAATTCGATTTCACGATGCTTAACTTCTTTAACTGCGGTATTTACTAAGACTTTCACACCTAAATTTTCAAGTGAAACTTTAGTTTTTTCAGAGAGTGAAGGTGAAAAACTAGGCAGCAATCTTGGGCCCGCCTCAATTAAATAAACATCAATATGTTTTGCTGCATGCTTCTGATCGTTCATAAGTGGTCCACGAACTAATTCAGCAAGAGCTCCTGCCATTTCAACACCAGTTGGCCCGCCACCTACAACTACAAGTGAGAGTCTGGTGTCATCTTCAAAGCGACAGAGATCTTCAAAGCGGCGCATAACTTCAGCGCGAATTGCAAGCGCTTCATGAATTGATTTCATTCCAAGACCAAATTCACTTACTCCTGGCGTTCCGAAATCTGCAGTAACAGATCCAACTGCGATTACTAAATGATCGAATGGTAAAACTTCGCTGCTATCTAATTTAACTGTCTTATTTTTATGATCCACTGAAATTGGGCTACCCATTCTGAACTTTCCATTGAATGAGCGAAGGACACCACGAATTGGATATGCAACATGGTCTGCGGCCAAGCCAGCTGTTGAAACCTGATAGAGAAGAGGTAAGAAAGTTTGGTAATTATGGCGATCAACTACGGTGATATCTGCATCGTTGCCAAGCGCTCTCGCAGTCGCGATTCCACCAAATCCGCCGCCGAGAATTACAACTCGGGGCTTTAAGCGCTTCGTCATGAATATCCTCTGTTATTTCGCAAAATTATTAATTTCAAGTTTCATCAATTAACAATGAAGTCTACTGTTAATCCCATGAGCAGACCTGCCGAAAGTACTAATTCTGGACGTAAAATCTTGGTTACGGGCGCTTCCGGATATGTTGGCGGAAGACTTGTAAGACATTTATTAAGCCAAGATTTCAACGTTCGTGTAATGGTGCGCGATAAGAACAAAATTTCTGGTCAGCCTTGGATTGATCGAGTAGAGATTTCGCAAGGAAATGCCAATGACTTCGAATCTGTTAAATCGGCCTTATCTGGAGTTCATACCGCTTTCTATTTACTTCACTCAATTAACCTTGGCCCAAACTTTGATGAACTCGAAGCTGTTATGGCACGTAATTTTGCAAAGGCAGCGCAAGAAGCTGGTGTATCTCAAATTGTTTACTTAGGCGGAATCGCAAACGATAAGCAGATCAGCCAGCACCTTGAATCGCGCGCAAATACCGGGCGCCAGCTGGCATCAGGAAGTGTCCCAGTTATCGAAATGCGTGCCGGAATAATTATTGGTTCTGGTTCTGCATCATTTGAAATGCTTCGCCATCTAACCCATCGCTTGCCGATTATGACAACACCGAAGTGGGTTTCGAATTTAACTCAGCCAATCGCGATTCGAGATGTGCTCTGGTATTTATCAAGTGCAGCTGCACTTACTAAACCAGTGAGTGGCATCTTTGATATTGGTGGACCAGCAGTTCTATCTTATGCAGACATGATGCAGATGTTCGCAAAAATCTCTGGTCTGCGTCGTCGCTGGATTATTAAAGTACCGGTTCTTTCACCAGCACTTTCAAGTTTATGGATTGGTTTAGTAACACCAGTTCCAACCGCACTTGCGCGACCACTTGTGCAATCTTTGATAAGTGAAGTTGTCGCTGACCCAAATAAAAGAATCTCTGAATTAATTCCGCCGCCATCTGAGGGGCTATTACAAGTAGATAGAGCTATCGAACTTGCGCTCTCCCTAACAACGCAAAATCAAGTTGAATCTCGCTGGTCTGATGCAACGCAGCCAACTGCGCCATGGCAGAAAGCGCAGAGCGATCCTGCCTGGGCGGGTGAAACTATTTATCGCGATCATCGCGAAAAGATTGTGGAGACAAGTAAGAAAAACTTATGGAAGAGCGTTGAACAAATTGGTGGCGATAATGGATGGTACGGCGCAGATTTTCTCTGGTGGGCCCGTGGAATTGTTGATCGTGCATTTGGCGGAGTCGGACTTCGTCGCGGCCGTCGCAGCCCAGACACCTTACGTATCGGAGACAGTTTAGATTTCTGGCGAGTTGAAAATTTAGAAGATGGAACTCTGTTAAAACTTTATGCCGAAATGATTCTGCCTGGAAAAGCTTGGTTGGAATTTAGAATCGAAGAAGTTGAAGTTGA
>CANKCX010000098.1 GCA_947480375.1 Actinomycetota bacterium | reverse complement strand
AGGTATAGGCGCTACTATGAAAAGTAGAAGTAGCAGTGAAGATGACATAACAATTAAGGGAACCAACTCGGGTTTAGTTCTGCGTATCGCTAAGCAGATTAGCACCACAAACCACATACCGGCCCAACCAAAAAATCCTCTTGCTGCGTTCCACAATCTTGGTAAGACTCGTGCCTTTTCCGCAATTTCTGGGAATGCCCAACCAATGCCACGGTCTGTAAATTCGATATTACTATGTATAAACGGCTCTACTGGAATTCCATACAGTGGAATAGGCACTAAATAAGCATGACGCTTTAGATGTGTTTCCAAGGCAAATTTAGGATCTTTGAGTACAAGTTGAAGCCATACTCGCGGAAGCAAGCCCACAGCCTGAACTTTTTCATCCAGAGTCAGATTACTTCTTGAAATGAAAGTGCAAGCCTCAGGTGAACTCCAACCTGCTGAATTGGAGATTCCAGGTAGATATTCTTCTACAAACCCCTTGCCTTTTTCTAGACTTGCATAGCAAGAGATATCTTCACGCATAAATTCTTGTGCAAATAAAGAATTAATTGGTGGTTGATGAAAAAAAAGATATGAAAATCCGATAGAAATTACTGAAGCAACTGTTATGGCAGAGATTAACTCCAGCAGAATTTTCCGACTCCTGTTAAGAAGGAATAGGGCAACTGCAAAAATTACAAGTGTTATTAAGCCATTTGGCCTAAATGTGAGTAACACAGAACCTGGAAAGAGAAAAATCCAAAAACGATTAGTTAGTTCACATGTGGTGTTCACTTGCGCAGCAAAAAAGGCTCCTACAAGTATTAGGCCAGCAGTAAATGGGATGTCGTGCCAAAGAGTAATTCCCATGGCATACACGACTGGCGTACTGACCATAAGAAGTGAGCTAATCGCAGCAAATTTTCTTCTCGAAACTGAATACGCTAAACATGTGACACTGTATGTCAAGGCAAGGCCGCTCATTAGTGTTAAAAGTGGAATTGCATTTCCTAGGAAAGAAAAATAACGAATATAGAGAGCCCAAGACACACCTCCAGCTACTTCTAGATCTCCACTTTGTGCTTGCCCCACAGCGGTAAAAGAATCAGTTGAGTAAAAGCCAGGAAAAAATATGACCCACCAAAAGAATTGGATAATGGAATTTCTCATCAACGAGAATTTAAAAGAATCATTTAACAAAATCTTCACGAAATAGTTCTCCGGTTGCTAACCCTGAATGCCGCCATTGAAATAATTATTGCTATTGCGTCTTTTACCGTAATTGATTTTCCTTCAGCACGCGTTCGTGCATGATATTGAACCTCTACTTCGTAGGGGCGCATTCGTTTTTTCCACATTTGCATTGGAATTTCAATTTCCAGACCAAATTTTCTGAATTTGTATGGTAAATCTTTAAGAACACTTGTAGGTACTAATTTATAACCGCACATGATGTCTGTAATTACTTCATTGAAAAAGATTCCATACAAGTTCGAAAGCACTTGGTTGCCGCGACTATATCGGTATGTAAAAGAGGAGTGTGCTAGAAATTTTCTATATCCGAAAACAATGTCAGATCTTCCGTCAGTGACAATTTTCCAGAACACCTTTACATCTCCAGTTTCCAATTCTAGATCCGAATCAAGAATAATCACATGGGAGGTAGTTACTAATCTAGCGCCTGCGTGTATTGCACTTGCCTTCCCTCCATTTTTTTGAGAAATAACTTGGTGCTTAAATCTCACATTACTTAGGGCGACCTTTAGCAGTTCTAGCGTGGAATCCGTACTTCCGTCATTGACAAAAATACACTCT
The DNA here is from genome assembly GCA_947480375.1 of Actinomycetota bacterium. Lineage (GTDB taxonomy): Bacteria > Actinomycetota > Actinomycetes > Nanopelagicales > Nanopelagicaceae > AAA044-D11. Next base: position 2,373 of record CANKCX010000098.1, on the reverse strand, counting down.
GAAATAACTCCATCCTGAATTTCCTCTAGTTGTCGTACGAGCTCTTGAATTGTTCGATCCTCATTGAAGATGGGCACTAAGACCGTTAAAGTTTTCATAAGAGTTAGATTCTAACCTCGTGGTTATGTTTTGCCCCTAAATCTCCAGCGCGTAGGGGCAGTTAAATTCTTGGTCGCACTCTTGTGGGAAAATAAGGGAAAAGTCTCTTCCTGTACCTATCGATTGCAGACAAACTCGGTAACCTGTATCCATGGAGTTTAGGGAGATTCAGCGTGGGAATATCACTCGCCACGAAGCCCTATTTAGCGTGTGTTTCCCGAAATCGGGTTTAAGCCGCCTCTACTTAGAGTGGCTGTACTTCTCGAATCCTCTAGGAAACGTTGTGGGATTTGATGCAATGGATGGCGAAACATTGGCTGCACACTATGCCTGTATTCCTACTCGCATCGGCAATAGCTTAGGTTTATTATCCATAAACACGGCCACGCACCCTGAGTATCGATCAAAAGGCCTTTATCAAAAATTGGCGAAAATGACGTATGAGAGATGGAGTCAGGAATTCAATTTTGTGGTGGGAGTAGCTAATGCGCAGTCAAGTACAGCATTTGTGAAACACCTTGGTTTTATGGAAATGGGAAGGCTCAATCTTCGTTTTGGCGAATTACATAGGCCAACTGTTGGTGCGCGGATTTGGACGGCACCTGAAATTGATTGGCGTATCAGTTCACCTCGGCAACATTTAAAATGCAAGCTGACTTCTGATGGTCTGTTTCAATTGACTGTGCGCCCAAGTTATTTTCCATTCTCAATTAAATCATTAGTTCCTGGTACCGCTTTTATCGATTCAGTTAAAGAGAGAGAAGTAACCAGCAAATATGGCTTTACTGTTGATTGGATTAAAGGCCATCGCTCTCGGTTTCAACTCCCAGAGAAATTTAAGCCTTCTCCGTTGGTAATGATTTATCAATCATTGAATGGATCAGAAACAGAGATAAACTCCTGGAGTTACCCAGACTTTGACGCTTTTTAAGAAAAATCCAAAATTAAATCTAAACTAATTAAACTAAGGATCAATCAGTGAAAGTATTTATCTTGGCACATCAAGATGATGAGATATTTGCCCTGCCCTATATTTTGAATTCGGATAAGAAATTGTTTATTTATCTCACAAATGGGGTCTCTGTAAACGCAGGTAATAGAGAATTGAAACTTAGGTCCTTAGAGGCAAAAGAAGTGTTTGAGAAGCACTTAGTTAGGTTGAACTCAGAGGTCATTTGGTGGGGGCTAGAACATTCCATTCCAGAAGGTGAACTTTACAAGTTTGTGAATCAAGAAAGTATTTTGCAGATTGCCAAAGTGATAGGGGAGCAAGATCTAAAGAGCCTGCAGTTAGTAACAACCACATTTGAAGGAGCCCATCAAGACCACGATGCATCTGCAGTTATCTCCCGTGAGTTAGGTAAATTTCTTCGGGTTGAAGTCATCGAAGTTTCTACATATCCACAGTGGTTTTCTAAGTTCTATTCATTCAAAGTTATGAAGCCTCAACAATTAGATAAGAGCATGAAATTTTCACGAAGTAAAGTACTGTCACTCACTCTCAAGCTTATAAAAGGGTACAAAACGCAAAGACTTACCTGGTTAGGTTTGGCAACAGCGACAATTGCAGCTTATGCATTTCGAACTTATCATTCGGCAATTCCAATGCCAGTCAGCCATGTGAATCGGTGCTTCTACGAGACCAGAGGAAGATCACAGCAGAGAGATGTTCTTAAATATCTCAGCCCACCAATTTTTTGAAGTGTTCTTAGAATGAGCGGCCATTGCTGTGGGTCTCCCAAACAGATTCATATGAAATACCCCTGACATTTTGAGAAAGTCATCGCTTTGCAGGATTCCTAGAATTGGCCGGCTCACTTTCAAACGCTGTCGGTCAATAGCATGCTCTCCCTCAGTCAGTAGAGCAATAGACTTTTAATCCGTGGGTCGATGGTTCGAGCCCGTCTAGGCCCACATCTATTCCCAGATTATTTCTTCTTATAACCCTTAGGACACATTGGCTTCACTCCAGTTACTTTCTTAACAACCTTGCCTTTAATACAAGTGATGGTTGTTTTCTTTATTGGGGTAACAGTGGGTGTTGGTGAAGGAGTTGCAACCGCCGTTGGTGTTGGGCTCGGAGTAGGCGTAGGAGCCTCTGCTTTCAAAATTACTTTAGGTGATGAGAAGTGAAAGCCTGCAGCGGAAAAGAAGATTTGCCCATTGGATTTTCTAACATCTGTGCTGATCACACTTGCTGTGCCATCTTCATAGAGTACTTGCACACTCAGGGCAGGTGATTTTGTAAGAGTATTAGTTGGGTATTTGCAATCT
>CANKCX010000097.1 GCA_947480375.1 Actinomycetota bacterium | reverse complement strand
CTTCATCTGAATCGGAATCGCGATCTTCAGTTGTCTCATTTGCATCTCTGCCACCACGACGGCGGCCGCGACCACCACGTCGGCGACGACGGGCTACTGAATCGGAATCGGAATCGGAATCGGAATCTTCTGTAGTTTCGGTTGGCTCTGCGGTTTCAGCTTTTGCCTTAACTTTTTTTGGCGCCACTGCTTCAGGTGCTGCCTGAAACATTGGTACTGGAATGCTTGGAGCTGCAGTTTTCTTAGAAGTTTTCTTCTCAACATTTTCGGTTGATTCAACTTCAACTACCTCTGGCTCTTGATTTGCCGCAGCTTTGGCTGCGATTTTTTTACTTGCGCGCTTACGCGCACCTTTTGGCACTATAGCCATAACACTAAATCCTCATCTAAAAATAAAAATAGGTAAAACTTCCTTTTGAAAGCTTTGCATCTGCTGCTACTTCAAGTAATTAAGGCCTTCAAGTTCTTTGAGGCCGCTCGGAGCGCGAAATGCTAGGTGAAAGTATTGCCTAAAACCGAGGGAAAGACCAACTTCGCCCCCGCATAAGCACAGAAATATTTCGGCTATCTGGTGCGTAAGTGGACGTTTTGAATGAGCCCAAGGCCAATTAAGTTAGCAAACATACTTGATCCGCCATATGAGATGAAAGGCAATGGAACACCAGTCATTGGCACTAGCCCCATTGTCATTCCGATATTTTCAAAGGTTTGAAATGCAAACCAGGCGATAACTCCAACACAAACTAACCTGCCAAATAAATCTGTTGTGCGCCGCGCAATTGCAAAAGCTCGAAGAAAAAATAAGGTGAAGCAGAGCAAAATGAATCCGCTCCCCACAAAACCTAACTCTTCACCAGCAACTGTGAAAATAAAGTCGGTCTGTTGTTCTGGTACAAATCGGCCATTTGTTTGTGGTCCGTTAAATAAACCCTTACCAATTATTCCGCCAGAACCGATTGTGATTCTGGATTGTCGAAGCTGATATCCGGTTGCTTGTGGATCAGCCGTTGGATCAACGAAAGATTGAAGTCTGGCAACTTGGTACTTATCTACTACCCCAGTTTTTACAGCCGCGAAGCCGCCTATAACCGCGATGATTAGAAGCCCGATAACCCAACGTGATGGGGCACCTGATGTTGCGATGATTGCAAGAATTGCCGCGCTGATAATTACAACAGTTCCTAAATCGGGTTGCAACAAAATAAGTATTACTGGAACAGCCGCAATTGCTAAGGCTTTTAAAACATCTTGATCTGTTGGGTTGGCATCAGCATCGCGCTTTTCGGCCAGGATCATTGAGATACCAACAATGATTGCAATTTTCGCTAATTCTGCAGGTTGAATTTGGAAGCCGCCAGGAAACGAGATCCAAGCTTTGGCGCCATTGATTTCACTGCCAAGGCCAGGAATCAAAACAATTATCAGACCAATTACCGCAAGCCCCCAAACGATTGGGGTGTATGCGCGAAGCAAACGATAATCAATAAGCGTGGTGCCATATGCAAGCAGACCACCAATCAAAATGTTTACAACATGGCGCTTTAAATAATATTGCGGATCTAATCCTTGCGCGGCAAACCAATTTCTTGTAGCTGCATAAACCAGCAGGGTTCCAATAATTAATAGCGCTGCAACTGAAAAGGTTAGAAGCCGGTCGAATTGGCTGAAATTTTCACGGAAGCGATCTCGTCTTGTGCGTTGTGAATAAATGCTCATGGCTTCTCCAACTTGGGTGACGTAGACAAAGTGGCATTCTTTGGATCAATTTTAGGCAATTTACTTGGGACGCCATTAGGAAAAATTTCTTTTGCAGGATCCACTTTGCCACCTGTTACTCCGAAGAGCGCTGCATAAATATCTTTAACACCAACTGCGGATACTGAAGCACCAAAACCACCCTGGCTTACAACCATTACAACTGCATATTTGGGATTTTCAACAGGGGCGAATGAAGAGAACCAAGCGGTGTCACCTTTTGCTGATCCATCTTTATTCTTGCCTAGATCTTGACCGGTACCAGTTTTTCCAGCAACCGTAATTGGGAAACCAGAAAATACACCGGCCGCAGTTCCTTCAGTAACTACTGCTCGAAGCGCACCATGTAAGAATTTTGTCGCCTTCTTCGAAAGTACATTCGTTTCTAAAACTTGTGGCAAGATTTCTTTGACTACTTCACCATTTGGCTTAACAACAGCGCGCGCAACTTCTGGCTTATAAATCGTGCCACCATTTGCAATTGCTGCATAAAGTTGAGTCATCTGTATCGGAGTCATCAAGGTATCGCCTTGGCCAATCGAGAAGTTGACCGCATCACCAGCACGGACAATATTTCCATCTAAACAATTCTCGCGCGCAATTTCGATTAAGTATGGAGTCAAATCCGACTTCTTTGCTCGATCCTTGAAGTTGCAGTAGAAATCCTTGTTCTGTTGGTAGAAACGTTCTTTCCATTGTCGATCAGGTAGTCGGCCAGAAGCTTCGCTCGGAAGATCGATTCCAGTTACTTTTCCTAAACCAAATCCTCTTGCGGCTGTAAAGAAATAGTCGTGGAGCCCTGATTTGGGCGACAAACCGCCATCACGCACCCACTCGTCATATGCAATCTGATACCAAATAGTGTCGCAAGAAACTGCGATTGCGCGCTTCATATTGATTGTGCCCTGTGACTTAACTTCGAAGTTTGCAAACTCGCGATTACCAATTTGTACTTTGGCCGGACACTTATAATAAGCATTTACATCGTAGCCAGCCTCCATTGCTGCAACTACCGAAACGGATTTAAAAGTTGATGCTGGTGCATACATACCTTGAAGTGGTCGGTTTAGTGCGGGCACCCCGGTTGATTCACTAAATAAATCTTTTGCCTGCTTAACAGTTAACCCGACCTGCCAAATATTTGGATCATAGGCTGGATATGAAGCTAGTGCCAAAATCTTTCCGCTATTAACATCCATAACAATTGCGGCGCCACCATCTGCGCGATTGCCAAGAGATCGCGCTCGACGCACCGAACTCTCTAGCGCTTTTTCAGTAGCCGCTTGAAGTCTGGCATCTAAATTTGTTACCAGATTAAAACCTGCAACTGGTTGGGTGCTGATTGCTTGCTTTGTTACTGCCTCTTTACGATCGACAATTACAGTCTTAATTCCAGCGCGCCCGCGTAAATACTTGTCATACTGAAATTCCAAACCATCTTTACCAATGGTTTCCTCGCGATAATAATCTTTGCTTGTATCCAATAAATCAGTCTCATTTACTGAACCAACATAGCCAAGAACATGTGCGCCGTTCTCGCCTGCCATTGATGGATAACTTCGAACCGGAACTGATTGCGCACTTATGCCAGGAAATAGATCAGAATTCTCTAAGACTTTAAGTGCTTGTTCTTTAGTTGCAGTTCTTGTCACTGGGATTGGTTGGAATCGAGTTCCTTTCCAGCAGCCAGCATTTTGAGATGCCGGAAGTTCACCGCAAAGTCTGGTCCCCACAAATACATTCTCTGGAGTCTTGCCAACTAATTTGGCTACACGGGCCAATACCGCAGCGCCTTTATCTGGCAATTTATCTATCTTGCTGCGATCAACTGAAATAACCATTCCAGGGCGATCCATTACAAGAGGAATACCTGAACTATCTACGATTGCACCACGAATAGCTGGGTTTACGACATCGCGACTTTGGATGCTCAATGCGGCATCACGATATTTAATACCAGCTGCAACTTGCAAATAAAAAAGACGACCAGTCAAAGCAAGCATTAAAGAAATAATTAGCGCCTGAACAATTACTAAATTCAACCTTGAACGAAGACTCATATTCGCTCTCTAGAAGTAAGAGTAAATGCCCGCAATTTCACAATTGCTGGAAGCAGGATTGATGAGAAGAGAAGGGTCCAAATTCCATTACCAACAACAGTCTGCATATTTGTTAAGACTGCGCCGTTGTTTTCACCAAGAATTAAACCGAATATTAAGAAGATTAATAAGGTTGCCGTGGCACCAACCGATACAAAAATTACGAAAGCCATAGGGCGTTCCGTGAAATCTCCAATACTTTCGCGGTTGCGTGAAAATAGATACCCGATCAATGTAAGGATTAAAGCCCACTTGCCAAATGGTGAATCTGAAGATGGCGAAAGATCGAGAATTAAGCCACCAATAAATCCCATCGCAATTGCGCCAAATCTATCT
>CANKCX010000096.1 GCA_947480375.1 Actinomycetota bacterium | reverse complement strand
TTGCCATCGCAAAAATATCTTTGCGGTATTCATTTTTTACGCTATCAAAATATCCGGTACCACTGGCATCTCCACGATCGGTAAACACATCGCCAATATCTGTGCTTCCAGAAATTTTCCAAGAAATCCAATCATGCGGAAGCGCGACTATTGCAACCCGGGCAGCGTTTTCTTTCTCGTTCTTGGCCAACCAACGAACTTTGCTTGCAGTGAAAGATGCAACTAAGGCTGATCCGACTGCGCTAGCAATTCCACTTCCGCCGCCCATTTCTGAATTAAGTTCTTCGGCTTCTGCAGCAGATCTTGTGTCATTCCAGAGAAGTGCAGGTCGAATAACTTTTCCAGCTTTATCTAGCGCGACCATTCCGTGTTGTTGTCCGGCGACTGCAATTGCAGAAACATCATCCAAGCCCCCAGCCATTTCGATAGCGGCCTGTGTTGCAGTCCACCAAAGTGCGGGATCAACTTCACTGCCATCAGGGTGTGCGGCTCGACCCTCACGAATAACTTGGCCACTCTGGGCATCGCGAATTACTACCTTGACCGACTGAGTTGAGGTGTCGATACCAGCTACTAATTGCAATTTCGGGTTCATGCGTGCTCCAGACTTTTAATCAAGACTCTAGGAGATGATTTAACCACCTCTATGCGGAGGGTAGACTTCGCCAGTCAAAACTAGTCAAAGATGACCAGCCCAAAAGTGTTTTTGTAGCGCTATTAAACAATAAATCAGGAGTAAAGATGCGTATAGGTGTCCTAACAGGTGGCGGAGATTGCCCCGGATTAAATGCTGTTATTCGTGCGGTTGTTCGCAAAGGCGTAAAAGAATATGGCTATGAATTTGTTGGTTTTCGTGACGGTTGGAAGGGTCCACTAGAAGGCGTAACAATGCCTTTGGATCTAACAACAACTCGTGGCATCTTGCCTCGCGGCGGAACAATTCTTGGTTCATCACGTACAAATCCATTTAAAATTGAAAATGGCGTAGAGCGCATCAAGGAAAATCTTGCAAAGATGAATATCGATGCCCTAGTTGCAATCGGCGGAGAAGACACACTTGGCGTTGCAACCAAACTAGATTCATTAGGCGTAAAAGTTGTTGGAGTTCCGAAGACAATTGATAACGATTTAAATAACACAGATTACACATTTGGTTTTGATACTTCGGTAAATATCGCTGTTGAAGCTATCGATCGCTTGCATACAACTGCTGAATCACACCACCGCGCCCTAATTGTTGAAGTTATGGGACGCCATGCTGGTTGGATCGCACTTCATGCAGGTATTGCTGGTGGCGCTTCTTGTATTTTGATTCCTGAAGTTAAGTTCTCAGTAGACAAGGTCTGCGATTGGGTTAACTCACGTTTCGAATCTTCTTACGCTCCAATCATTGTGATCGCTGAAGGTGCAATTCCACAAGATGGCGACATGGTTGTTAAGGATCAAACTCTTGATTCATTCGGACACGTAAAACTCTCTGGAATCGGCGAATGGCTCGCTGGCCAAATTGAAGAGAAGACCGGCAAGGAAGCTCGTACTTCTGTACTGGGTCACATTCAACGTGGCGGTACCCCAACTGCTTTCGATCGTGTTCTTGCAACTCGTTTCGGACTACATGCAATCACTGCGATTCATGAGGGCGATTTCGGCAAGATGGTTGCACTTCACGGAACCAAGATCGAGCGCGTTCCACTTGCATCAGCAACTACCCAACTTAAGTTGGTTACACCAGACCTCTACGCTGAAGCAGAAGTCTTCTTCGGTTAATTAGGCCGCACCAACTTCCCCTACTTCTCTAAACTTAAGGACATGATGAATATCGATTCACTATTTACTCCAGGCCTTGTGGCTGCCCAACAACCACAATGGCCTGGCGGTGTTAATGGTCCAGAAGTTACTAAGGCTGTAGATACTTTGCGCAAGATGCCGCCGCTAGTTTTCGCTGGCGAATGCGACAGTCTTAAAGAAAAAATTGCTGTTGCGCAAGCAGGTAAAGCATTCTGGCTACAAGGCGGAGACTGCGCCGAAACATTTGAAGCCGCAACCGCAGATTCAATTCGAAATCGAATCAAGACAATTCTGCAGATGGCTGCAGTACTTCAATATTTCGCAAGTCTGCCGGTAATCAAAGTTGGTCGCATGGCCGGGCAGTTTGCAAAGCCTCGAAGCAGTGATACCGAAACTCGCGGTGATGTAACTCTTCCGGCATATCGCGGAGATGCGGTAAATGATTTAGCTTTTACCCTTGAAGCGCGCACTCCGAATCCTGATCGCTTGGTACAGGTTTACAACACATCTTCTTCAACCCTGAATTTAGTTCGCGCATTTACTCAAGGTGGATTCGCTGATATTCGTCGCGTTCACGAATGGAATAAGGGTTTTGCAAAGGATCCACGTTTCGGCGCTCGTTACGAGCAAATGGCAAATGAGATTGGTCGCTCGCTAGATTTTATGGAATCAGCTGGCGTTGATCCTTCTTCATTTAAGACCGTAGATTTTTATTCATCACATGAAGCACTTATTCTGGAATACGAGAAGGCCCTTACTCGAATCGATTCACGCACTGATCTTCCATACGATGTATCTGCGCACTTTGTTTGGATTGGCGAACGTACTCGTCAACTAGATGGCGCACACATGGATTTCGCGGCAAAGATTCAAAACCCAATCGGCATAAAGCTTGGGCCAAAGAGCACCGTTGAAGATGCACTTGCAATGATTGCAAAATTAAATCCAACTAACGAACCAGGTCGCCTGACATTCATCACTCGCATGGGCGCATCAATGATTCGTGAAAAACTTCCAACTTTAGTTAAGGCAGTAACAGAATCTGGCGCAAAGGTTCTCTGGGTTTGCGATCCAATGCACGGCAATACATATGAAGCGCCAAGCGGATACAAGACCCGTAAGTTTGATGACGTTATGGATGAAGTGCGCGGCTTCTTTGAAGTTCACAAGGCGCTTGGAACCCACCCAGGTGGAATCCATATTGAATTGACCGGCGATGACGTTACTGAGTGCGTTGGTGGCGGCGAGCAAATTCTCGAATCAGATTTAGCAACCAGATATGAGAGCGCTTGCGATCCTCGCTTGAACCACACCCAATCGCTCGAACTAGCATTTTTAGTCGCAGAGATGTTACGCGATCACTAATTTCGCATTAGCCTTATCGGATGCTTTTCCAAGCAACCCATAAGACTCCGATAGGCGAGCTCTTCCTTGTAAGTGATGAACATATTTTGCTGGGTGCTGGGTTTCGAAATTTCAAAGATTTGTATTCTCGGATGGATGTAAAGGATTCAAGCCGAGAATCAAAGAGCGTTAAGAACATTCCAATAATTAGTGATTTGATATCTGATTATTTCGATGGCGATTTATCTGCACTTGGCGGAATCAAATGTCGCCAACCCGGAGCCGAATTTTCACAAGAAGTTTGGAAGGCGATGCGCAAAATTCCAACAGGTAAAACTTGGTCATATGCCGATCTTGCAGCGCGCGCTGGTTCACCAAGTGCGGTGCGAGCCACCGGAACTGCCTGCGCTAAGAATTTGATTGCTCCGATTGTTCCTTGCCATCGCGTAATCAAAACTGGTGGGGCTCTGGGAAATTATGGATACGGACTTGGGATTAAAGAGTGGTTATTGAAACACGAAGGTGCGCTTTAGACCTTCTCGGTTTTACGTTGATCTAAAAGAATAATTAAATACATCGATGCAATAACTAGCAGGCCACCAAGTGCGATCCGAAGAGTTAGTGGTTCGGATAGCAACCAGATTCCGAAAGCCGCAGCAAATACAACTTCCATCGCCAAGATCACCGCAACGCTTGATGGTTTAATAAATGATTGCGCCCAAGTTTGGACGATAAATGCAAGTGCGGTTGCAAAAAGTGCAGTGTAAATAATTGACCACCAAACACCTGAATCTGGCGGTGCTTTAAATCCGCTCTTTAAACTTGCGGCAAAAGTTAGAACTGCGCAAGTGCCAAGTTGAAGAACGGTAAGTGCGTAGGTATCTAAACCCTTTGACCATTCGCCAAGGCCGACAATATGAAGGGCGAAGAAGAGCGCACTAACTAAGACTAAAAATTCACCTAACCCAAAGCTAAAGCCATTCAAAGATAAGAGCGCCAGGCCGAGCGTCGCCATGAATACGGCGAACCATTCGATTCGGGTGATATTTTTCTTAAGAAATATTGCT
>CANKCX010000095.1 GCA_947480375.1 Actinomycetota bacterium | reverse complement strand
CCCGTATTTCCTGTTGCACCTGTTGTTCCTACTCCGGTAGTTCCAATTGGACCTTGCGCACCTGTTACACCGGGAGTCCCTGTTGCACCTGTTGCACCTGCGGGTCCTGTTGCGCCCGCGGGTCCGGTTGCACCTGTTGAACCAGCACCAGAAGATCCGGCTGGTCCGGTTGCGCCTGGATTTCCATCAACACCATTTGTTGCAGTTCCTTTTGCGCCAGTTGCACCTGTCGCACCATTAGTACCGTTAGTACCGTTTGTTCCTGCAATGCCTTTCATTGAAACTGCGGCAGGCCATTTACCTTTGGTTTTTGGACCATAAATATTCATAGTGTTTGTATCAATATAGAAATCGCCATCGATTCCAACGGTTGATTTAGGTGCACCTTTGCCGTTGAGCAAAGTGTTTATTCCTGGCGTCACTACACGCCCAGCTTTGGATATCGATATTTTCTTAAGCGTGCTTGCATCAGCTGTTGTGATTAATCCAAGATTTCCTAGAATCAATAAGGATGAGATTGCAGTTGCCAAAATTCTTGGCTGTAGAGAAGCTTTCATTTCGGGCCACTTTTCTGGGCCTAATTTCCCCTTGAATAGGGGCTGTGTTCTATCGAGCATCCGCGCAATACGACGTATATACAAGGAATTTGATGGGTGCAGGCTCTCCTGCCCGCATAAAAGATTTAATGGCGCTCAATATTCACAGTTTAATTTCAGGTTTATTAACTATTCTCCCCAGCCTAGGGATGTTATCTACGGGTATCTAGAAGTAACCGCTTCTAGGCCGGGACAGGATCGAAGATTACGAAGGTAATTTTTGAGATTAGGAGTAAGAAGTTATGAATAAGAAAATTGCAGCTGCTGCACTTGCAACAGCGTTATCACTTGGAACGATTGCATCAGTTTCTACAGCACAAGCTGATCCAGGACATGCGGTTGGAATTCCACCACAGGTAACTTCAGTTCTTTCAGGATTAGTAACCAAGGGAACAATCACACAAGCGCAGGCAGATGCAATTTCTGCAGCAATCACTGCACTCGCACCAGCTAAACCAATGGTTGGCGGTATAGGTGGAAAAAATACTGCGGCACATCAAGCAGTTGTTACATCAACACTAGGAATCACAGCAGCTGATCTAGAAGCAGCACGTCTTGCTGGTAAGTCACTAGCAACACTTGCTGGCGATAAGAAAGCAGCTTTGATTACCGCACTTGTTAATTTCGAAACAACTGAAATTGATGCAGCTGTTACAGCTGGAACAATGACAGCAGCACAAGCAACAACAGCTAAGGCTGGTTTAACGCTTCGTGTGACAAAGATGGTTGAGTCAGTACCAGGTCCAAAGATCGGTGCAAAAGGTATGGGGCACGACAAGGGAAAGGGCTTAAAGTCCAAAACCACAACCACTACAACAACTTCCATCAAGAAGAAGTCATAAGTAAGTAGCCATTCTCTAAGCTATTTAAACGGCTCTCACTAGAAATAGTGGGGGCCGTTTGGCTTTTCTGCCATTATTGCGAAATGAGAATTCATATTGGAAGCGATCATGCGGGCCTGGAATTCAAGGGCGTAATAATTAAGCATCTGCAAGGAAATGGCCATGAAGTTATCGATCACGGACCAATCGAATATGACGCTTTAGATGATTATCCAGTTTTCTGTATTCCAGCGGCACAAGGAGTTGCTAATGATCCGGGTTCACTTGGAATTGTTCTTGGTGGTTCTGGCAATGGCGAACAAATGGCAGCAAATAAAGTTAAGGGAATCCGAGCAGCTTTAGTTTGGTCGCTTGAAACTGCCGTTCTTGCACGCGAACATAACAATGCAAATGTAATTTCTATTGGTGGACGAATGCACAGCGAAGAGTTCTGTTTAGAACTCGTGGATAAATTTATCGCAACGCCATTTCCTGGCGATGAGCGCCATGTTCGCAGAATCAATCTGATGGCAAAGTATGAAGAAACTGGAAAGATCTAACCTTTCTTATATTTTAAATCAGTGACTATGTGGCCTTTACCCAGGCCCTTGCCTTCAAATCTTGTTAGTGGTCTGAAATCTGGTTTAGGAATTACTCCCCCAATAAATCTTTTATCTTCATCAAATTTACTTTGGGTCCATTCAGCATATGGCACCCAATCTGTTGCAATATGAATATGGCCACCGGGTTTTAATTTGCGATAAACCAAATCAACGAAATCTGATTGAACTATTCGCCGCTTCCAATGTTTTTTCTTGTGCCAAGGATCTGGGAAGTAGAGATGAATTGCATCAAGACAATTGTCATCCATCCACTCTTCAAGAACGATTCTTGCATCTTCATTAATTAGTCGCAGGTTCGTAAGTTGAAATTCATTTATTCGGGCCAGCAACGAACCAATACCTGGACGATGAACTTCCATTGCAAAGAAGCCCGTGTCAGGAAATGCGCGTGCAATTTCGGCTGTGGCTTCACCCATGCCGGTACCAATTTCCATAATTATTTCTCTGCTATTTGGAAATATTTCGGCAGGGATTATTTGATGGTCAGGGATGATTCCGAATTGATCCCAGAATTGTTCGGTGGCTTTTGCCTGGGCTTCAGTGATGCGAGTACCGCGAAGACGAAAGGACCTATTACTTAGGTTATAAAGGTGGCCCTTTTCATCTGAACTCATGTGGGTATCTTAGATAAGGATGGATAAGGTTGGCTCATGCCTGGTTTAAATATCTCAAGATCCGAAGCCCGTGAACGCAGCTCTCATCTATCTGTAACTTCATATGAAGTAATTATTGATGTCTGCCACGGCCCAGAAAACTTTATTGCCAAGTCAATCGTTAACTTTGCCTGCAATAAGCCTGGATACGACACCTTTATCGATGCCGCCGGAAAACGCATCATCTCTGCAAAGTTAAATGGTGCCGATGTAGATGTTTCAAACTACGACGGCGCAAGTGTTTTCCTTAGGGGGCTTGCTGCAAAAAATGAACTGATTATTGAAATTGAGGGCGAATATTCAAAGACTGGTGAAGGTCTGCAGTATTCGGTTGATCCTGCGGATAATGAAGCATATTTATATTCTCAAGGCGAAACTGCATATATCCGCAAGATGTATCCATGTTTTGATCAACCGGATTTGAAGGCGACTTTCCAACTAACCGTTACTGCGCCAAAGCACTGGGAAGTTATTTCCAATTCACCAGTTAAAGCTAAGAGCGAAGTTTCTGGCGATAAGAGCGTTTGGGAATTTTTGCCAACACCAAGAATATCTACTTACATAACTGCTCTGATAGCTGGTCCTTACTATCACGTGCATGATGAATACGTTGGTCAGAAAACAGTTCCCCTTGGAATTTACTGCCGTAAATCTTTGGCTGAATCACTTGACCCAGAAGATATTTTCTTAGTTACAAAGCAAGGGTTCGCTTACTTCGAGAAAGTTTTTGGACTGGCCTATCCATTTGAAAAGTATGACCAAATCGCAGTTGTAGATTTCAACTGGGGCGCAATGGAAAATTCAGGCGCTGTAACTTTCTTGGAAAACTTATTGGTATTTCGCAGCAAGGTAACTGAACGCATGTATGACGCACGTGCCAACACAATTCTGCACGAGATGGCCCACATGTGGTTTGGAAATATGGTCACGATGCAGTGGTGGGACGATTTGTGGCTCAATGAATCATTTGCCGAATGGTCATCGCACTTAGCTTCAGCTGAAGGCACACGTTTTGTTAATGCATGGACCGGCTTTAACTCTGAACGAAAGAACTGGGCCTATCGCCAGGATCAGCTCTCCTCAACTCATCCAATCGTTTCGGATATGGTCGATATTGAAACTGTAAATGCCAACTTTGATGGAATCACATATGCCAAAGGAGCTTCAGTACTACAGCAGCTTGTGGCACATGTTGGTCGCGATAATTTTATTGCCGGCTTGCAGAAGTATTTTGCAAAGCATGCATTTAAAAATACAACTCTTGATGATCTTTTAGTGGAACTTACTGCAACCAGCGGCCGCGATCTAAAGCCTTGGGTTGCAACCTGGTTGCAGACTGCTGGCGTAAACACTTTGCGCCCTAAGTTAGAAATTGCAGATGACAAATACTCGAAGCTTGAAATCATTCAAGAAGCACCGTTAATTCCTGTTGGTTCTACCGAACTTCGCCCACATCGCCTTGCTGTTGGTTTATATGATGTAAAGGGAGCCGATGTTGTTCTGCGTAAATCTGTAGAACT
>CANKCX010000094.1 GCA_947480375.1 Actinomycetota bacterium | reverse complement strand
TTGGTTGCGAAGAATTTAAATTGCCTGGTGATTTAGATGAAGGCAAGTGCAAGATTCATGGCAAGCCAGTTGAGATGCTTTCAGAAGATAACTGGTTCTTCAAACTTTCAGCCTTTGTTCCACAACTTCTTGAACATTATAAAAATAATCCGCAGGCTTGCGAACCAGCAAGCGCACGAAATGAAGTAATTGCATTTCTTGAAAGTGGAGTTCGCGATCTTTCAATCTCACGTTCCACCTTTGATTGGGGAATTCCGGTTCCTTGGGATACAGATCAAGTTATCTATGTTTGGTTTGATGCGCTTTTAAATTACGCAACCGCTGTCGGACTTGGAGATGATCCAAATTCAGAAGGTGGAAAGAAATTCGCGGCAACTTGGCCCGCCGATGTTCATTTAGTTGGAAAAGATATCTTGCGCTTCCACGCTGTTATTTGGCCGGCGATGTTGATGGCGGCAAATGTTGCAATTCCTAAGAAAGTGTTTGCACATGGTTGGTTATTAGTTGGTGGCGAGAAGATGAGTAAATCTAAACTCACCGGAATTGCGCCAAGCGACATCACAGAACATTTCGGTGTTGATGCATTTAGGTATTACTTCCTGCGGGCAATTCCTTTTGGTACCGATGGATCTTTCTCTTGGGAAGATATGTCTGCGCGATATACCAGCGAGCTTGCAAATGATTTCGGTAATTTAGCTTCGCGATTAATTGCAATGATTGAGAAATACTGCGATGGCAAGATTCCTGCAGTAGCAACGGATGCAGGCCTATCTAAACTTTTAGCTGAAACTGTCGAGAACGCTGATAAGGCAATGGTCGCGCTTGATTTTCAAGGCGGCATAAATTCGATTATGGATTTCTGTAAGCGCGTAAATGGTTATGTGACCGAGAAAGAACCTTGGGCAATTGCAAAGGATGAAACTCGCACCGCAGAATTAAACGAAGTTCTATACAACACTGCAGATTCAATTCGTGCTCTCGCAGTTTTATTGCACCCGGTCATGCCAGCGACTACTCAAACTCTTTGGGAATCTCTTGGCGCCCAAGAAACACTCGGCGATATTTCTGCTCAGAAGATTTCTGATGTTGCTACTTGGGGCGTTCTACCTGCAGGTTGCAAAGTTACAAAGGGCGCTGTCCTTTTCCCTAGATTGGAATAAGAAGTGGCTGATCGTCACAACCGCGACATTGATCGCCAACCAGCACCACTTCCAGAACCGTTAAACGTTATGTGTGTTGATGCGCATGCGCACATTGAAATTGTTACAAATACCGCGCCCGATGCCCCAGAAGTTGGTCGGGTATTGGATCAAGCAAAGAGCGTTGGTATAGATCGAATAGTTCAAGTCGGATATTCGGCAGAACAATCTGAATGGTGCGTAAAGATGGCCGAGAGTTGGCCAAATGTTTTAGCAGCGGTTGCACTTCATCCAAATGAAGCGCCAGTGGTTGCAGATCTAGAAGCAGATTTAGCAATCATCGAACGTCTTGCAAACCATCCGAGAGTTCGCGCAATTGGTGAAACCGGTTTAGATTTTTTTCGGACAGAACCAGAATTGCAAGAACGCCAGAAATATTCGTTTCGTCGCCATATTGCACTGGCAAAGAGCGTGAATAAAGCTTTGGTAATTCATGATCGTGATGCCCATCGAGATGTTCTAGATGTATTAACTGAAGAGGGTGCACCTGAAAAAACTATTTTCCACTGCTATTCCGGCGACGCGGATATGGCCCGAGAATGTATTGAAAAGGGTTACATACTTTCATTTGCAGGCACACTTACCTTTAAGAATGCACCAGCACTCAGAGATGCCGTGAAATTAGTTCCGCTTGATCAATTATTAGTTGAAACTGATTCACCTTTCTTGGCACCGATGCCACATCGCGGATCTCTAAATACGCCGGCACAGATCCCAACTATTTTGCGATTTATGGCGCAAGAGCGGGGCGAGGATTTAGATACTTTGGCTGCAGCGATATCAAATAATTGTGAACGTCTATTTGGATCATTTGCCTAAATGAGTGGCTTACTTGGTGCGGCAGAAATTCGGGAAATTGCCGAACGAATTGGAGTTCGCCCAACAAAAAAGCTTGGACAAAATTTTGTAGTTGATGCAAATACTTGTCGCAAAATAGTTAAAAGCGCAGGTGTCGGTTCAACAGATGTTGCACTTGAAATTGGACCTGGCTTAGGTTCCTTAACGCTTGCAATGCTGGAATGTGCAAGCGAAGTAGTTGCCATTGAAATAGATGATCGCCTTGCGCAAGAGTTGCCTATGACGGCCGAACGTCATGGCTTTGATATTTCAAAGTTAAAAATAATTAATGAAGATGCAATGGGAATTTCAAGCCTTCCAGTTGACCCAACGGTGCTTGTCGCAAATTTGCCCTATAACGTTTCGGTGCCGGTACTACTTAGATTTTTAGAGCTATTTCCAACGTTGCGTGCCGGTGTAGTCATGGTGCAGAGCGAAGTTGCTGATCGCTTAGTTGCTAAACCAAATAGCAAAACTTACGGAAGCCCTTCAGTAAAGGCAGCTTGGTGGGCGGATTTAACTTCGGCTGGAACGGTAAGTAGATCAATTTTTTGGCCAGTACCAAATGTTGATTCATCACTTGTTAAATTTGTCAGAAAAGAAGTGCCCGGAGATGAGGCGCTACGAAAGGCAACTTTCAGAATTATTGATGCGGCATTTGCCCAGCGCCGCAAAATGATGCGGGCTGCATTAAGCGAGCTAAGTGAATTTGGTGGAAGTAGCTCAGAAGCCAGCGCAATAATTGAAGCAAGTGGAATTGACCCAACTATTCGCGGCGAAGCGTTGGAACTATCGGATTTCATCAAGATTGCGATTACGCTTTCTAAATGAGCACGCGTGGAGTAGTCGTTCGGGTTCCGGCGAAGATAAATCTGCAACTTGCTGTTGGGCCTTTGGGCAGCGATGGATTCCACGAAGTCACAACAGTCTTTCAAGCTATTTCATTATTCGATGATGTAACAATTAAATTTGCCGCCGAAAATTCAGGAATTGCGCTGACTCTTTCTGGCGCAACATCAAATGGCGTGCCGGTCAGTGATGAAAACTTGGCGGTAAGAGCCGCAAGATTAATGGCCGAAAAATTTGATCTTTCAACTGATTTAGCAATCCATCTTAAAAAAGAAATTCCAGTTGCAGGTGGCATGGCCGGTGGAAGCGCCGATGCTGCTGGTGTGATTGTTGCAATGGATGCGCTCTTTGATATTGGGCTTTCGCGCGATGAAATGGAAGCTATCGCAGCGCAACTTGGAAGCGATGTTCCATTTGGAATTTCTGGCGGCATTGCAATTGGCCGTGGTCGTGGTGACCAATTAACTCCGGCACTTAGTCGCGGAAATTATCACTGGGTCTTAGCGCTTTCTGGCCAGGGACTTTCGACTCCTGCGGTTTATCAAGAGTGTGATCGCCTGCGTGAAGGTTTAGATATTGCGCGACCACAAGTTAGTGATTCGATGATGCAAGCACTTCGAGCTGGTGATCCAATTGCACTTGGCGCAGCACTTTCAAATGATTTACAAGCAGCTGCATGTTCATTGCGCCCAGCGCTACGTTTAGTTTTAGATGTCGGCCGAGATTATGGTGCGCTCGGTGGAATAGTTTCGGGATCGGGTCCGACCGTTGCATTCTTGGTGGAAGATGAAGAGAAATCGATGGATTTAACGGTGGCCTTAAGTTCAAGTGGAGTTGTGGCTGGCGTTGTGCGGGCAAGTGGTCCGGTACATGGGGCTCGAGTAATACAAAGCATCTAAAGTTTGGTGGTATCGATACTTATAGGGGAGAATTCAGGTTCCGCCATTGTGTAGTGGCTAGCACATGGGCCTTTGAAGCCCAGGGTCCAGGATCGATACCTGGTGGCGGAGCCACCGAACCGAAATTAATTAAATAAGACGGGAGCGGAACTTGGGCAAGTCACAAGGTGCAACAGCAAAGCTAGATGTTGCAATCGTGCTGGCTGCCGGCGAAGGAACTCGCATGAAGTCTGCGACGCCAAAGGTTCTGCATTTCATTTCAGGCAAAGCAATTATCGATCACGTCTTTTCTCAAATTACTAAATTAAATCCGGGCGAATTACGTGTTGTCGTAGGCGCTGGCCGCGAGGCGGTCGAATCACATGTAAAGCAGATTGCACCAAATGCAGTTACGGTTTTCCAAGCAGAGCGAAATGGAACTGGTCACGCGGTTCAATTGGCGCTCGCAGATTTGAAGGCAACAGGAACTGTTCTGA
>CANKCX010000093.1 GCA_947480375.1 Actinomycetota bacterium | reverse complement strand
GTTAAGTTGATTGCAACCATTGGATCGTGCTTTAGTTCTTCGGTATTTGGACCCTTTAAAATGGTAACTTTTACATCACTTGGAATCGCTTTTTCCACCTTCTCTGAACCCTTTTTCCAGGCCCAATACGAGACATCTTTATAGTTCTTTAAGACATTTGCGAATGATATTTCTTCCGTTGGTATTGAATATGCGCTCTTGGTTGTAATGCCCTTATTCCAAATTAATTTCCCGCCAGATTTAATGCAGGTATAGGTCTTTGTTCCTGAGATTTTCTTATCGCCTTTTAATACACATTTACTTCCAGCTTTAACTGCGGCAAATACGGGTTGGGATGTAACCCCTAATAAGAGGACAATTGCAAGAATCGCACATATTAAGCGGCGCATCCGTAAATGATAGTTCTAGTTAGTCAAAAATTGTGAGTTAGCAAAACCTTTCTAATTAACCTATTTCTTTAGCTAATACCTTAGTAATCGTGGCAAGACCCGCATCCCAAGTGACACCAAATACCTTTGCAAAGGCCTCTTGATAGGTCAGCCCATCTCCCATCAACTTATAGATCTCCATTATTGAATTTGGTCCGGCGATTGCAACAAGGATTTCAGAGACCATAAAACCAACGTCATAGACCCGCCAGCCATCGTATTTGTTCCAATTTTCCCAATTAATTCCTATTGTTGTCGGGTTAAGAAATTCATTTAACCAACGATTGTTAAATGTGTGGGCATAGTACAAATCTTTCGTGACGCGTTCACGGTCATTCTGATACTTCGAAAATGATTTGTAATGAACAGAAGCGGTCTGAATAAATTCCGCTCCACCTTCGGTGAGCCATCTTGGTGGCTGGCGATTGAAAGGCATTCTTCCAACAAATTGTTTCTTTTGAATCGTGTGCGAATACTCGTGCGCCTCTAGAGTTCCGGAAGTGAAATTTGGATCGTTTTTCATCTTGTCTGATGAAGTAATAATTGTTACCCCAATAATGGTTTTCTGATTGAGCATGGCGGCTGCGGCATTGCAATTGCTTTCTGATGGACACATTTTTTTGACTTCACCACTTGTGTCATATCCACCATCGGTCCCGATGTACTGGGTTACATATTTTTCGGCCCAGGCAATGTCTTTGTAGTTGTAATAAATCAAAACAAATTCACTCGATTGCTGATAATCGGCATACATTCTCGATGCAAGCGCTACGGCATCTGCAGGTTTCTTATTAATTGGAACTGTGTTTGGCCCAATTAGCACAGTAATTTTCGTATCCGAAGGTTGGGATTTTGCGATCTTCTCTGCACTCTTCTTCCAAGCCCAGTATGAAACTCCTGAATAATTATCTGCAAGATTGGCAAAGGTGATTTCTTCGGTAGGAGCTGTTGGTTCAACCTCGGCAATTTCACTTGGTTCTGGGGTTGGTTGAACACTTGGTTCTGCTTTTGGTTTTGCAACAACCTTATTATTTGTGCCCTTATTCCAAATTAATTTCCCACCAGATTTAATGCAGGTATAGGTCTTTGTTCCTGAGGTTTTCTTATCGCCTTTTAATGCACATTTACTTCCAGCTTTAACTGCAGCGTTTGATGTCGCTATTAAAGATGTTGAGAAGAGTGCAACTATTAAAGCAATGGTAAAGGAGCGACGCATTGCCAAAGGTTAGAGCAAATTAATGCGAGTGACGAGGAATTCCGCTTCCAGATGAACCGTTTAGGAAATCAAGATCGGCGCCAAGGTGTGCTTGTTGCACAGTCTCGTAATAAAGCTTTGACCAACCACGTGTGTGCTTAGGCGCAGGTGCGACCCAAGCAGCTTTGCGCTTTGCCATCTCTTCTTCAGAGACGAGCAAGTTAATTGAACGGTTAGGAACATTGAGTTCAATCATGTCGCCGGTCTTAACAAGTGCGAGCGGGCCACCGACTGCGGCTTCTGGTGAAGTGTGAAGCAGAACGGTTCCGTAAGCAGTTCCTGACATACGTGCATCAGAGATACGAACCATGTCGGTAATTCCTTGTTCCAAAAGTTTTCTTGGAATTGGCATGTTGCCAACTTCTGGGAAACCTGGGAAACCACGAGGACCAGCATGCTTCAAAACAAGAACGGTGTCTTTTGTGACAGGAAGATTCATATCTTCAGATGCAATTAAATAATCTTCGATCTCTTCAAAGACAAGTGCTTCACCGGTGTGAACCATAAGTTCTGGGGTTGCTGCTGAAACTTTAAGAACACATCCATCTGGTGCAAGTGAACCCTTAAGAACGACGATGCCAGAACCAGCCTTTTGGAATGGCTTTGATGCTGGGGTGATTACATCTGCGTTCCAAGATTCGGCTGTAGCGATGTTCTCTCTTACAGTCTTTCCGGAAACTGTGATGTGCTCGGTATGCAACATGCCTTCAATTTCCTTCATTACTGCAGGAAGTCCGCCGGCATCGAAGAACTCTTCCATCAAATATTTACCTGATGGCATTAAGTTAACAAGGACTGGAACTTCACGAGCCAATGAATCAAAATCATCTAGTTCAAGCTTTACGCCGATACGACCAGCGATTGCAAGCAAGTGAACAACAGCGTTTGTTGAACCACCAATTGCAGCGTTAACTTTGATTGCATTTTCGAAAGCTTCACGAGTTAAAACAGTTGAAAGTTTCTGATCGTCATAAACCATTTGAACTATGCGGCGACCAGCTTCTTGTGAAGTTGAGAAGCGACGGGCATCTACTGCAGGAATTGCAGCGCTGCCTGGAAGTTGGACTCCGAGCGCTTCAGTAACACATGCCATTGTTGAAGCCGTTCCCATGGTCATACAAGAACCATTAGAACGCGCAGAACAGGATTCCATTGCGAAAAATTCTTCGATACTTAATTTACCTGCGCGAATTTGTTCTGAATATTTCCATACCGCAGTACCTGAACCAAGAGTTTCACCTTTATAGCGGCCATTTAACATTGGGCCACCGGTGATCATCAAAGTTGGAAGATCTACTGATGCTGCGCCCATCAACATTCCTGGAGGCGTCTTATCGCAACCAGCAAGCAAGATCACGCCATCGAGTGGATTAGAACGAATTAACTCTTCGGTCTCCATTGCAAGCAAGTTGCGCCACAACATTGTTGTCGGACGTTGAACTGGTTCGCCAAGAGACATTGTTGGGAATTCGAGTGGAAAGCCACCGGCCTCCCAGACTCCACGCTTTACTGCTTCAGCTACGCGATCGAGGTGAGCGTTGCAAGGATTTAGTTCAGACCAAGTTGTTGCGATACCAATTACTGGCTTATCGGAAAATACTTCGGAGCCGAATCCCATATTGCGGAATCGCTCGCGATAGATATATCCATGCTTGCCTTCGGCCTTGAACCAATTCTCGCTACGTCTCTTAAATACCTCTTCGCTCATGCGGGCAATCTACTCCTCGGGCACATCTGCGTCTACTAAAACAAGTAGGACAAGTCGATTCATCTCACATTTTGGCCATTTTGTTATATTTAATTAAGGGACTAAATTTCAATTACTCAAATGAAATAAGGGGAAGAAATGCGCATCGCACGCCTTGGAGAATTCAATAAGGAAAAGCCAGCTGTTGTATTAAATGACAATGAAGCGGTATTTGTTGATGATGTGATTGCTGATTGGAATCGCGTTGAACTCGAGAATGGCGCACTTGAAAAAGTTGCAAAGCTAGATCTTGCATCTCGCCCTAAAGTAAAGATTGCTGATTATCGTCTTGGTTCACCAGTAGCGCGCCCAACAAAGGCGATCTGTATTGGCTTGAACTACAAGCAACATGCAATTGAAACTGGCGCTACCCCACCAGTTGAACCAATTATTTTTATGAAAGCACCGGACACTGTTATCGGTGGCAACGATGATGTGACCATCCCGCCAAACTCTGTTAAGACCGATTACGAAGTTGAAATCTGTGTTGTTATAAAGAAGCGCGCACTTTATTTGAAGTCACCAGAAGAAGCAGCCGATTACATTCTTGGTTACACAGTTTCCCAAGATGTTTCCGAGCGCTACTGGCAGGTCGAGCGTTCAGGTCAATGGGTAAAGGGAAAGTCATTTCCAACATTCAACCCAGTTGGTCCATGGATTGTTACAACAGATGAATTAAAGGATCCACAAAATCTTCGTTTGTGGTGCACCGTTGATGGCGAAACTCGTCAAGATTCAAATACCAGCGACATGATCTTTGATATCAATTATTGCGTCTGGTACTTGTCACAAGTTATGGAACTTCATGCTGGCGACATCATCAACTCTGGAACACC
>CANKCX010000092.1 GCA_947480375.1 Actinomycetota bacterium | reverse complement strand
CATGAATTAGCTTTGCAAGTTCATCATTATCAATAACCGGAAAGTCGAGTGCAATCTGGCGACATGAAGCTGGTCCTGGATCAAGCAAATTAAATTCTGGTCCAAGTGATCCGCCCAAACTTGTAACAAGTTCTTCCCGAATTGCATCGAGCGGTGGATTTGTTACTTGTGCAAAAAGTTGTGAGAAATAATCAAATAACAAACGTGGCTTGGCAGAAATTGCGGCAATCGGAGAATCAGTTCCCATAGAGCCGAGCGCTTCGCCACCTGTCTTTGCCATAGGTGTGAGAATTATTCGTAATTCTTCTTCGGTATAACCAAAAGCACGTTGACGACGAACCACAGATGAATGCGGATACACAATATGTTCACGTGCTGGAAGATCTTCTAATCGAACTAAGCCAGCATGAAGCCACTCCCCATATGGTGCTGCATTAGCCAATCCATCTTTTATTTCGTCATCTTTAATAATTCGACCAGCTTCAATGTCGACCAAAAACATACGTCCTGGCTGAAGTCGACCTTTACTTTCAATTTCTTCTGGTTTGAAATCTAAAACGCCAAACTCACTTGCAAGAATTACTAGACCATCTTTAGTTATCCAGAATCGTGATGGGCGCAGGCCATTGCGATCTAGAACAGCGCCAATCTGCTTGCCATCTGTAAATGTGATGCATGCCGGACCATCCCACGGCTCCATGATTGTCGAATGGAATGCATAGAAATCTTTACGAGTTTGCGACATAGTCGCGTGATTTTCCCAAGCTTCAGGAATCATCATCAAAACTGCATGTGGCAGTGAACGTCCACCTAGATAGAGCAGTTCTAGAACTTCATCGAAAGAACCAGAATCGCTGCTTGAGTTATCAACAATTGGAAACAAACGTTCTAAATCTCCAGGAATAATCCCGCTTTCAAGAAGTGATTCACGGGCGCGCATCCAATTTCGATTTCCCCGAACAGTATTAATCTCACCATTGTGCGCGATATATCGATAAGGGTGCGCAAGTGGCCACGATGGGAAAGTATTGGTTGAGAAACGAGAGTGCACAAGTGCCAGTGTCGAAACAACGCGGACATCTGATAAATCTGGGAAGAATTCTTCTAGCTGACCAGTTGTAAGCATTCCCTTATAAACAATTGTGCGCGCTGAAAGTGACGGCACATAAAGTGGAAACTTATGTTCGATCCGCTTTCTAAAACAGAATGCCTTGCGTTCTAATTCCAAATCAAATTCATTGTTAATACCTGCAACAAATATCTGTTCAAACTTTGGCATTACCGATAAGGCTGTCTTGCCAATAGATTTTGAATCAATTGGAAGCTCGCGCCAGCCAAGAATCTCGAGACCCTCTTCTTTGGCTATTTCAGCGATAGCGCTGCGATCAGAAAAACTCTTATCTACAAAGACAATACCCGTCGCATACTTTCCTAATTCTGGAAGCTTGAAATCAACGACTTCGCGATAAAAAGTATCAGGGATGCAAATTAAAATACCCGCACCATCGCCACTATCTGGTTCTGCGCCAGTGGCACCACGGTGTTCCATGTTTCGAAGTGCAGTAAGACCTTGCGAAACTATTTCATGTGTCGCTATTTTGTTTAGAGTCGCAACCATCGCGACACCACAAGAGTCGCGCTCTTGCGATGGGTCGTATAAACCCTGTGCTTGTGGCACTGTCGAAAACAAAGTCACGATGACTCCTAAATAAATTAATTAGGTGCATCGGGACGACAGTGGCCCAACGAATTACTAGAAGTTATTTCCTAGAGGCGAAAGGATAGCAACCGAGGGCGAAATTAAATACCCGTAAGGTGAACTAAAGAGCCAATTCCTGCGGTGATTGCCATTCCCAGAGAACCGCCAACCAGGATCCGAAGGGTGGTTTTCAGGTATGGCGAGCCCGCAATTCGAGCGCTCAGAACGCCTGTTCCTAATAGGCCGGCGATTGTGAAAGCGATAATGCTCAAAACTTTTGTACCGACAGTTGGCGCAAGTGCGCCGGCAAAAGGGACTAATCCTCCGAGAGTAAAACTGACCGCCGATGCGATAGCAGCTTGTACCGGACGAGCTTTGGTGTGCGGAAATTGTCCAAGTTCATCGCGCAAGTGCGCCTCGAGCGCATCTTTCTCGGTCATGGCATTGGCAACGCTTGTCGCGAGTTCACGGTTCAAACCACGATTCATGTAAATCTCAATTAACTCTTCTAATTCACCATCTGGATCTACAGCAAGATGTTCGATCTCAAGAAGTCGATCGGATTCTTCAATGTCATTTTGTGAACGCACCGAGATGTATTCGCCGACAGCCATCGACATTGCGCCAGCTGCAATTCCAGCAGCTCCGGCAGTAATTAAGAAACTGTCCGCTTGCGCTGCTGATACACCAATCATCAAGCTTGCAGTTGAAACCAATCCATCATTCGCGCCCAAAACGGCGGCACGCAACCAACCGGCTTTATGAATCTTGTGGTTAGCATTTCTCAGATATACATCTTCTAATGGCATGGCATAACTCTATCCATAGGGACTGCAACTTTTAGGTATTTGCTACTTCTTGGCCGATCGCAAACGTGCAAAAAGAGCGCCAGCCCCGATAGCCATAATTAGAGCCACCCAGATATTTAAGCGAAGTCCAAAAATAGTATTCGCCTCATCGATCCGAATCATCTCTATAAATAACCGGCCAATTGAGTATGCAGTTACATAGAAGGCAAAACTGGCCCCAGAACCCGCAAGGGAGTTCAAATATTTCGAACGCAAGATGAAAGTGGCTATCGCGAAACACCAAAGTGCTTCGTATAGGAAAGTTGGATGGAATGTAGAAAATTCCGAAAAACCAGTTGGTCGATTAGCTATTGGAATTTCCAGCGCCCAAGGTAATTCCGTTGGTTGGCCAAAGAGTTCGCCATTGAACCAATTTCCGAAGCGTCCGATTCCTTGGGCGATTAATAACGCGGGGGCAATTGCATCCGCAAGATACGGAAAAGATAGTGAAGTTTTCTTAACTTTGAAGTAAATAAAGACAGCTAAAGCCCCGAGTGAAATCGCTCCCCAAATCCCCAGGCCACCGTTCCAGATTTTAAATATTTCGATAGGCGAACCATTTTCACCAAAGTAATTAGCCGGTGAAGTGATCACGTGATAAATCCGTCCACCAATAATTCCGGCAGGAACGGCGAAGAATGCAATATCCGTTACATCGGTTACGTTGCCGCCAAATTGTGAATAACGCCTTTTGGTAACCCAAATCGCCACAATTATTCCGAGAAGAATGCAGAGCGCGTAGTAATGAATAGTAAAAAATCCCAACTCCAAAGTCGATCTACTTGGAGTTGGGATAAATGAAAACATTTAGTGGATCTCTTCTAAATTACTTAACTCCACCCTCAGCAAGAGCAGCTTCGAATTTAGCTGGATCACTATATTCGCCGCCTTCACGACTTAATTCTTTTCCATTAACGAAAATTGTCGGAGTTGAATTCACATTCTTAACTGCCGCATAAGACGATACAGATTCGGTCCAGAGCGCGTAATTTCCACCAGTCACACAATTTTGGAACTTCATTGATGTGAGGCCGATTTTATTTCCTAATGAGATCATGAACTCTTTCGTCCATTTTCCAGAATTCTCTGTTGCTGCCTGATTTTGGAAAAGTATCTCGTGCATATCTATGAACTTACCTTCATCCATGGCACATGCAGCAGCATTAGCTGCAATTATCGATTCATTAAAGCCAAGACTTGAGCGCTCACCAATAAAAGTCAGTGGGTGGTAAACAACTTTGGCCTTCTTTTCTGCAATTATCTTCTTTACATATTCATTGTTAATTGCCTCGAAATCGCGGCATGCAGGACACTGGAAATCTTCCCAAATATCAATTTGTGGTTTTACGCCAGGATTGAAAACTAGACCTGATCCATCAGCTTTGGAGATTGAAGCTGGTGTAAGCGCATTCTGGGTTGGTTTCTTATCTAAGTAGATAAAGATTCCGGTAATCGCAAGAACAAAGACAATCATTCCAATAACAATTGCGCGTAAACCTTTATCACCTGAATTATTTGCAGCCATCGATCTCTCCTATTTTCGCGCTAATGATTTGAACTAATGCCTTATTTGTCTAAGCCTAATTTACCCTGAGGGAAGCGATATAAATAACCGCCGAGCAGCGCCAGGACAATATCTCTTGCGATTTCTAATGTGTAGTTCCACACGGGAAGTTCCTGAGAGTCGATCAAGCCACCTTTTCCAAAGCAGCCACAATCAAGGGAGATTCCTCGAAGCCATGCCTGCGAAATCGCAAT
>CANKCX010000091.1 GCA_947480375.1 Actinomycetota bacterium | reverse complement strand
TGCCAATCTTCATTGTTCCCACCAAGTGGATAGGCAAGAAACTCGCGGCCTACACAAGACGTTCTTTTGAATTAAATGCAGAAATGTCTTCAACCATGACCGAGCGATTCAACGTCTCAGGTGCACTGTTAGTTTCGCTTTATGGCGACCGCCTAGCCGAATCTAAAAACTTTCGCAATAAAGCTCGAAGAGTTGCTGATATGGGAATTAAGATTGCAATGCTTAATCGAATCTTTTTTATTGCTATGACATCGGTAGCAGCGATTGCAACGGCTTTCGCATATGGAATTGGTGGACACCTTGCAATTGATCAATCGATAACAATTGGAACACTGCTCGCGATTACAGCACTTCTAGCTCGACTCTATGGTCCGCTAACGGCGCTCTCTAATGTACGTGTAGATATCATGTCCGCACTTGTATCTTTCGAGCGCGTCTTCGAAGTTTTAGATCTAGAACCTATGGTGTCAGATCCGGTTTCTTCCAAACATATCCCTGCAGATATTCCTTTAGTTGAATTTAAAGATGTGCGATTTACATATCCAAGAGCTGAGGAAATTTCATTAGCTTCACTCGAAGCTGCTGCTAAACCAGAAGTTATTACCAGCGGAGAAGTTCTACAAGGCTTAACCTTCACATGTAAACCTGGAACTATGACCGCAATTGTTGGTCCCTCGGGCGCCGGCAAAAGCACAATCTCTGGATTACTTCCTCGCCTCTACGACGTAACTTCTGGCGCCATTGCAATCAATGGATTGGATGTTCGTGAAACTTCAATTCTGGAACTGCGGTCGCTCATTGGAATAGTTACCCAAGATTCGCATATGTTTCATGAAAGCATTCGCGACAATCTTCGATATGCAAAATCAGATGCTGATGACTCGGAAATCTTGCGGGCCTGCGACGCAGCTCAAATTGGTGAGTTCATCAGGTCACTGCCGAATGGATTAGACACTGTTGTCGGCGAACGCGGTCATCGTCTATCGGGTGGCGAGAAGCAGCGACTAGCAATAGCAAGATTGTTATTGAAAGCGCCAAGAATAGTAATTTTGGATGAAGCCACCGCGCATCTTGATTCTGAAAATGAGGCGTTAGTTCAAGAAGCGTTAAAAGTCGCTTTAGTTGGACGGACAAGCATCGTCATCGCACATCGTTTATCAACAATTGTTCATGCCGATCAAATTCTTGTTCTCGCGGCTGGTCGAATCGTGGAAGAAGGAACTCATGAAGAGTTGGTAACAAAGGGTGGACTTTATTTTGAGCTATACCAGCGGCAATCGCTTGGTTTCGCGGAATAGCAGTATCCGACCAATAAGAACTAGAACTGCAAAAGCTAGCCACTGCAAAGCATATGCAAAGTGCGGGCCGTTACTTAATTCTGGGAGTTCAATTTCAGTTAGTGGCTTGACTACATGATTCGTACTATCTAAAAGATCCAAGTAATAAGGTGCAGCATCGACACCTTGAATTTTCGCAATTGACTCAGGCTTAACACTTTGAGTTTTTGTTACAAAGAATGAACCCTGCAACTGTCGACTTAAATTCTCGGATCGGATTCGAGCTTCTATGGTCACTTGCTCAGCTATTAACGCTGGAACCTTTGGGGGAGTCGAGGCATTTGGCCCTGCAGCAACCCAGCCTCTATCTATCCAGAAGTTTTCACCATCCAAAGCTTGAAAGAGTGTTAAAACTTCAAAGCCAAATTGTCCTTCGTGATATCGATTCCGCACCAGTTCTTGATGTTCATTCCTGAATTTTCCACTGATTATTATTTTGCGCCATTGATTTGCGACTGCATCAAGCTCCTGCAGCGAGTTTGAATCCAATGGTTGTTTCATTAAGTTTGCTTTAATAATCGAATTATTATCAGCTTGTGATTGTCCACGTTCCAATTGCCATTGGGCTGCAAATAGGCAACCAAAGATCAAAGCAAGTGCAACTAAGGATTGGAAAACGCTACTTAGCGAGAAATATTTGCGCACTAATTATCAGAACTCAATCTGTTTCTGGCCGTCGGCAAAGACTGCTGCTTTGCCTTTTATGCTTTCGCGTCCGGCATTTGCGACAACAACGGCGATGTATGGCAAAGTCACTGCGCCGAATATCGCAAACCAACGGTATGGACTCGGCAGAATAACGGCAGATATAAAACAGAGGGTTCTGATCATCATCGAGATGAAGTATTTGCGGGCTCGGGATGTTTGGTCCTTAGACAAAGGTTGCCCCACATTTGAAACAGAGGCAGTCACTATTTTCTTCGGAGGCGTATCCATGGGTTAACTCTATTCGAGCGTATGGAAATTTTCGTCCCAGAGCAATGCGTCCTCATTTGGATACGCGGCAGTAACAGGTAAGTTTCTCCCATGACTTCCACTACAAAAGTTGCTCTGATAACGGGCGGCAATCGTGGAATCGGGTTATCAATTGCCGAGAAATTCAAGGCTCAGGGTTATCAAGTTGTAGTGACTCATCGCAGCGGATCGGCCCCAACCGGGATTGACGGCGTCATCATGGATGTTACTGATTCAGAAAGTGTCAATAATGCGGTCGCGAAAGTTGAAGAGAAGTACGGACAGATAGATGTCTTAGTTGCGAACGCCGGAATAACTAAAGATGGTCTCGTAATGCGTATGAGCGATGAAGATTTTGATTCAGTAATCGAAACGAATCTGATTGGTGCTTTCCGCGTAGCAAGAGCATGCACGCGCGGAATGATGAAGCGCAAGAGTGGCCGAATTATTTTTGTAGGTTCCGTCGTGGGCATGTTGGGCTCCGCCGGCCAAGTTAATTACGCCGCAACCAAGAGCGGGCTTATCGGAATGGCACGAAGCTTTGCGCGGGAATTGGGAAGTCGCGGCATAACCGCAAATGTTGTGGCCCCAGGATTCGTCGAAACAGATATGACTGCAGTTTTAGATGAAAAACGTAAGGCTGAAATTATTGGAGCAGTTCCGCTAGCCAGATTTTGTACGCCGGATGAAGTCGCCGGAGTTGTTGCATTTTTAGCTTCACCTGAAGCGGCATATATAAGTGGTGCAGTAATACCTGTCGACGGCGGTTTAGGAATGGGGCATTAAATGGGAATCTTGCAGAATAAAAATATTCTTGTCACAGGTGTTTTAACTGAATCCTCAATAGCTTTTCATATCGCGAGAATTGCACAAGAAGAAGGCGCAAATGTAGTGCTGACTTCTTTCGG
This sequence comes from Actinomycetota bacterium, assembly GCA_947480375.1. Classification (GTDB taxonomy): domain Bacteria; phylum Actinomycetota; class Actinomycetes; order Nanopelagicales; family Nanopelagicaceae; genus AAA044-D11. The sequence goes on along the minus strand of CANKCX010000091.1, from coordinate 1,157 downwards.
TCGGGCACTTAGCATCACTAATCGCATTGCAGCTCGGCTACCAAAGCCGGCTCCCGTTCTTGAACTCGATGTTACAAACGTTGAACATTTAGATCGTCTCGCATCATTAATCAAGGAACATATGCCACACCTAGATGGAGTTGTTCATTCAATTGGCTTTGCTCCGGAAGCCGCTCTTGGTGGTAATTTCTTAAATACCGCGTGGGAGGATGTTGCCACTGCAGTGCATGTTTCGACCTTCTCTTATAAATCTTTAGCCATGGCCTGCAAGCCGTTGTTCAATAAAGAAAATGGAGCAGCGATCGTTGGGTTAACTTTTGATGCCACAGTAGCTTGGCCTAAATATGACTGGATGGGTATTGCTAAAGCGGGTCTAGAGTCTGCCAATCGCTATTTAGCGCGAGATCTAGGTTCAGACAATATTCGTTGCAATTTAATCGCTGCTGGTCCAATTAAAACTATGGCTGCAAAATCGATTCCAGGATTTGAAGAGTTCGAGGATGTATGGAACAAGAGAGCTCCACTCTATTGGGATGTGGCAGATCCGATTCCAGCAGCACAAGGGGCAGTGGCCTTACTTTCACCATTCTTTCCCAAGACCACAGGCGAGATCATTCATGTCGATGGGGGAGTTCACGCGATAGGTGGCTAAGGCCAAGCGCTTTTTACCCTGATTTCGCCAATTTCCGCATACCAACATCCTGAGGTAACCTTGCGCAATCAAGTGGAGCTAGTCGCTCCCACCTCTATCGCTTCGGCGAATTGGTCTTTACAGGATTTAAATCCTGCATTTTGCGACTGTCTCCACCTGCTTCAAAAGAAGCGATTAACCAGGGGGGAGAAGTTATCAGCACTGAACCAAGAATCAACGATCGGATTCGCGTACCGCAAGTTCGTCTGATTGGTTTTTCCGGTGAACAAGTTGGCGTTGTCGATATCGATACTGCATTAAAAATGGCCGATGAAGTCGGTTTAGATCTCGTTGAAATTGCACCAGAGGCCCAACCTCCAGTTTGCAAAGTGATGGATTTCGGAAAGTACAAGTACGAAATCGCACAAAAAGCTCGTGAGGCTAGACAGAACCAAACACATATTGTTGTTAAGGAAATGCGACTTCGACCAAAGATCGAGCCACATGATTACGAAACTAAGAAGAC
>CANKCX010000090.1 GCA_947480375.1 Actinomycetota bacterium | reverse complement strand
GGGGTGGATTTAATAGTCACCCTCCAATGCAAAGACCAACCTGGCATCGTTCACGCGATGACCACCGCGGTTCTAGGTGCGCGTGGAAATATTATTGAGAATCAGCAATTTACTGATCCCACAACTCAAGATTTTGTAATGCGTACGCGCTTTGAAAGTGATTTAGAAATTGCCAAAGTAAGTGAGATTCTTGAATCTGGCTTGGGCCAATTCAAACCAAAACTCTCTCTTCGTTCGGTTGCAAAACAGAAGAAGGCGCTAATTCTTGTAACCAAGGAATCACATTGCCTTCGCGATCTGCTTTATCTGCAAGAACTTGGCGAATTGCCAATTGAAATCCCAGCTGTTGTTTCAAACCACAGTGATTTAAAAACGCTTGTTGAATCACACGGAATTAAATTCATCGATCAAAGTAATCTTGATAAAGTCGCTGCTGAAGCTCAAATCTCAAAGTTAGTTGATGACCTTGAAATAGACCTCGTTGTTCTTGCGCGTTATATGCAGATTCTTACTAAGGAATTCTGCGAAAACATGTTTGGTCGCATCATCAATATTCACCATTCATTCTTACCTGGCTTCAAAGGTGCTAAGCCTTATCACCAAGCACATGCACGTGGTGTGAAAATTATTGGCGCTACCGCACACTTTGTTACACCTGATCTAGATGAAGGTCCAATAATCGATCAAGATGTTGCGCACGTAACACATGCATCCACCCCGGAAGATTTAATAGCAACTGGTCGCGATATCGAACGTCGAGTTTTATCGCGTGCAGTTCGTGATTTTGCCGAAGATCGCATTTTTATTGTTGGCGATAAGACTGTCGTTTTTCATAATTAATTTTGTGTCCTAGGCGGGAGTTGAACCTGCGACCTACCGCTTAGGAGGCGGTTGCTCTATCCACTGAGCTACTAGGACTTATAAATAAAAATTTATTAGACTTTTATCGAAAGTAAGTTTACTTAACTTTATTGCGGCTTGTGCACCTTCTAGGTGCTGGGCTAGGCTGGCGAATAATTAATAAATACTCGTTTGGAGTTGGTTTTAATGAAGGCCCTTGTTATAGGCGCCGGTGGAGTTGGTAGGGCAATTGCAAATATTGCTTCTCGTCGTTCATTCATAACAGAGATGGTTATCGCAGACCGCAATTTGTCGCGCGCTGAAGATGCCGTAAACCGTTTGAAAGATCCCCGATTTTCAGCCGCCGTAGTTAATGCAGCAGAACTTGAAGACATCCGTGAATTAATCCGCAAAGCAAACCCAGATATTGTGATCAACGCTGTTGATCCACGGTTTGTTATGCCAATTTTTCTTGCATGTGAAATCGAAAATAAAAATTATTTAGATATGGCGATGTCTATGTCTAGACCGCATCCGCATTATCCATATACCGAAACTGGCGTTAAGTGCGGTGACGAACAATTTGCACGTGATTGGAATTGGAGCGAACGCGGAATCTTCGCCCTAATTGGGATGGGAGTCGAACCTGGATTAAGCGATGTTTTCGCGAAATATGCAGATGTCGAACTCTTCTCTCGCATTGATTCAGTAACAGTTTTAGATGGTTCAAATTTAGTAGTTGAAGGTTCTGAATTCGCACCTTCATTTTCCATCTGGACAACAATCGAAGAATGTCTCAATCCCCCTCTAGTTTGGGAAGATGGCCGCGGTTGGTACACAACTGAACCATTCTCAGAACTAGAAGTTTTTGATTTTCCGGAAGGAATCGGTCCGGTCGAATGTGTGAATGTGGAACACGAAGAAGTAGTTCTAATCCCGCAGAAAATTGATGCCAAGAAAGTTAACTTTAAATATGGACTTGGTGCGCAATTTATTTCAATTCTAAAAACTATTCACATGCTGGGTATGGATCGCACCGAAACGGTTGATGTTCAAGGCATCCAGGTTTCACCACGCGATCTTCTTGCAGCATCACTTCCAGATCCTGCAACTCTTGGTTCGCGTATGACTGGCAAAACTTGTGCCGGTGCGCTTGTTAAAGGTTTAGATAAAGCTGGCGAACCAAAAGCGGTTTACATGTACAACGTAATTGATAATGCTTGGTCCATGAAGAATTATGGCGATCAGGCTGTTGTATGGCAGACCGCAATTAATCCAGTAATTGCCATGGAACTTATCCATGACGGAATCTGGAAACCAGAACCGGGTGTTAATGGTCCAGAGTGGTTTGATCCAAAACCATTCTTGGCAAAATTTGAAGAGTACGGAACTTCTTGGCATATCCGTGATGAATCAACTGACGGGATAGTTAAGTAAGAAAATGGCGACGGCTCTTGTAACAGGTGCAACTGCAGGCATCGGTGAATCTTTCACAAGATTGCTTGCAGCAAAAGGCTTTGATTTGGTTCTTGTAGCTCGTGATAAAAAGCGGCTACAAGAACGGGCTGATTCACTTGCAAAGAAATACAAGATCGCCGTTGAAGTACTGCCGGCAGATTTATCGGTACCAGCTCAATTAGCTAAAGTTGAAAAACGATTGGCAAATCCCAAAGCCCCAATTGAAGTTTTAATCAACAATGCTGGCTTCGGAATCAAAGATAGTTTTCTCAGCAGCGATATTGCCGATGAAATTCTCCTAATGGATGTACTGGCTAAGGCTCCGATGCAACTTATGCATGCTGTGCTTCCGCAAATGTTAAAACGTGATTCTGGAACAATTATTAACGTTTCCAGCGTTGCAAGTTTTATTGCAGGTGGCACATACAGCGCAGCTAAATCTTATTTAACCGTGCACACCGAATCACTTCATACCGAACTTTCAAATACGAATATAAATATCAGCGCGCTCTGCCCTGGTTTTACACATACTGAATTTCACCAACGCGGAAAGATGAAGATGTCTGGTCTGCCAAATTTCATGTGGTTGGAAGCCGATCGCGTTGTTGCAGAATCTTGGCGGGCTGCCTTAAAGGGGCGCGCAATTTGTATTCCAGGATGGCAATATAAAACGCTCAGCACGATTGCTAGATTTGGCCCGCGGCCGCTAGTTCGCAAACTTGGTATAAAGGTCCGAGCGCGCCAACGTTAAAATTCACAGCAATTTCACCGCCACACTTCCAATTTCTCCCCAGTAAAAGACCGGTGCCTAGCTAGAATTACCACATTCGCGCAAGAGCCATTTGTGGCTTACTTTTTAAGTTTGGTGGAGGTTAAAGTGTCTAAGAAAATTTCAGCGCTATCAGTAGCTGTTCTAGTTTTCGCCGGAACGTTTGTTGGTATCTCAAGTGCATCAGCTGCTACGGCATACAAGGCCTGCAAGCCTGCAAACAGTAAGACAACAATCGGTGGTCTCTCTTATACCTGCACAAAGAATCCTGCTGGCACTTCTACAAAGTTGGTCTGGGTGTCAAAGCCTTGTATCGATGCAAATAAGAGCTACCTAAGCGCAAAATCACTTTCATCAGCTGTCGGAAGTTCATTTGAAAGCCGCGTAAGCAGCGCAACTCGCCTTAAGGCAACAAGCGAGCGACTAATTACTGCAGCACAGAAGAATGTTGATACCTGGTCAAAGAATTTAGCTGCCTACCTTGCGAAGAATCCAAATGTTATGACTTCAGGAACTGAATCAGACAAGAAGATGGTTACAACAGTTCAAGATGGAATCACTCGAAACAAGCAGCGCATCCTTGATCAACAGGCAAATATTGTGAAGCTTGACGCTCAAATCAAAGAAGCGACAGATGGCGCAGCCAAGACTGCAAATGATCTAGCTACTGCTAAATCAAGCATCGCAACAGCTTGTAAGTAAGACCCAGTTTTACCTCTACGCTCGCTAAATGGCGAGAGTAGGAGTTTTCCTCTTATTGATTAGCCACCTGATTATTCGGGTGGCTTTTCATTTGCCTTCGATTGTTCCAGATCTAATTGTTTTTAATGCGATTGGTTTTCTAGCGGCGCTAGTTGCCTGGAAATCTCCAAAATTAAATGATTCGGTTGCTAAAGGCGCAATCACTTTGGCAATACTTCTCTGGTCAATAGGTTCAACTTTTTCAACTGCAAACTCTTTCTTTGCAATACAAATTCCAGAACGCCTAATTGATCTTGCGTACACCGCCTTCTATCCACTTATGTTGCTTGGAATCATTCGTGCTCTTGCAGTTACTAAAAAGATTTCGGCACTGGAATTACTTGATACTGCAATTATCGCTTTAGGCACCTCGAGTGTTATCGCAGGGCTATTACTTCGCCCGGCCACAATGCGCTTTGAAGGCACGGCTTTTGAAGTCTTTTTATCGGTCTTATACCCAGTTGGTGATTTAGTTTTAGTGGCTATAACTCTCTCGCTAATTGTTCTACAACACCGAAGTCTTCGTAGTTTTCTTATCTTCTTTGGAATTTCAATATTTGCAATC
>CANKCX010000089.1 GCA_947480375.1 Actinomycetota bacterium | reverse complement strand
GATTCAAAACCAACTGAGATACCAGCAAGAATTACAGTTGCGGCTCCGGTCTTTGAAGATGCGGCAACGTCATTTACTGGACGTCGACCAACTTCAGTAAAGAAACCTGTAAGCAATTGAATTGCAGCGGCTAAAACAATTCCGATTAGAACTGCGCCGATTGCAAGAACACGTGGATTCACATCTACAGCTGCTGCTTCTGTTGAGAGACCAGACATTTGTTGTAGAGATGCAGGTAGATATGTATAAGTTGCGAATGCAACCAAGACTGCAGAAATAATCGCCGACATAAAGAATGAGCGGTTAATTGCCTGCATTGCTGACTTATCTGTAGAACGAAGACGAGTTATAAAGATTCCGATAATCGCTGTAACAATTCCGATTGCTGGAACAATAAGTGGGAAAATAAGACCAGCATCACCGAATCCGGCTTTACCAAGAATTAGTGCTGCAACAAGTGTTACTGCATATGATTCGAAGAGATCTGCTGCCATACCAGCGCAGTCGCCAACGTTGTCGCCAACGTTGTCTGCGATTGTTGCAGGGTTACGAGGATCATCTTCTGGAATTCCTTGTTCAACTTTTCCAACTAGGTCAGCACCAACATCTGCTGCCTTTGTAAAGATTCCGCCACCAACGCGCATAAACATTGCAAGCATTGCTGCACCGAAACCAAATCCTTCAAGAACGGCTGGTGCGTTTTCGCGGTAAATCGCAACAACAAGTGAAGCGCCAAGTAATCCAAGGCCAACGGTTGTCATACCGACAACGCCACCAGTACGGAAGGCAATCTTGACTGCGTTTTCAGCAGACTTTTGACGTGCAGCTTCAGCAACGCGAACATTTGCACGAACCGCAAGCCACATTCCGTTGTATCCAACAGCGGCTGAAAATGCTGCTCCTAATAAGAAGAAGATTGATCGTCCAAGGCGAATATCGAATTCGCCTGGAAGCGCGAAAAGTAGAAAGAAAACAATTCCGACAAAATATGAAAGTGTCGTAAATTGACGACGTAGGTATGCGGCGGCGCCTTCTTGAACAGCGGCTGCAATCTCCTTCATCTTCTCGGTGCCTTCGTCCGCGGCTAAGACTTGAGCGCGAAGTGCATAGGCAACGGCAAGTGCCGCCAATGAAATACCTAGAACTACATAAACGTAGGTCAGGTTGGAACCAGTTACATGGACCAGATTTTCCACGAAGATCTCCTATAAGTGTGCGTCGTTGAACTTGTCGGTGAATCTAGAGCCCCATCTTTAGAACTCATGAGGCTGAAAGATTACACATAGAACCGCAGGGAGATGCAAATAAATAGGTATAGATAGGTATATTTGCGCGTCTATGGAGATCCTTCACGCATTTAATGCCGAGTCTGCGATTAATTCCTTCGGCTTGGCAGGCATCTTTCTTATCCTCTTTGTCGAGACTGGACTGCCCATTGTCATCGGGCTTCCGGGCGACTCCCTTCTATTTATGGCTGGCCTGGCCGCTTCTGGAACGGGCGCAGTCATAAAGATTCACCTATCAATCCGCGAACTTGCTATCGGGGCCCCACTCTTTGCCATTACAGGATCCCAATTTGGCCACTGGCTTGGCTATACATATGGCAGCAGATTATTTGGACGAGAAGATTCGAAGTACTTCAATCCTAAAAAATTAAGGACTCTGCAAAGGTGGATTGATAAGTACGGCGTTGGCAAAATGATTTTTCTTGGAAGATTTATTCCAGTCGTCCGCCATTTAGTAAATCCTGCGGCAGGTATCGCTGGAATGACATACAAAAGATTTTTTGCCTGGAATGCATTTAGCGCAATTGTCTGGACCCAAGGATTTATCTGGGGCGGATATATTTTAGGCGAAAAACTGAAAGGTTCCGTCGACAAATATGTTCTGCCAATAGTTGCTGTAATTGTTCTTGTTTCAATCGCTCCGATTATTTGGGAAATATTTAAAGAGTGGCGTACTCGAAAAGATTTGAGTTAAATTACAGACCTAAATCTGCAAGTTGATATGCAGCTAGATATTGCAAACCATTTTCTGCAATCAGTGGGGCAGCACCGCGTTCCACAATTACAGCGACACCAACAACAATTGCGCCGGCTTCTTTAAGCGCTTCAACCGCGGTCATAACTGAACCACCAGTTGTTGAAGTATCTTCAACTGCAAGTACGCGACGTCCTGCTACATCTGGTCCTTCAATTCGACGTTGTAGACCATGTGCTTTTTCTGCTTTGCGAACTACAAACGAATCTAATTTGCGACCTTTGCTTGCAGCAACATGCATCATCGCTGTTGCGACTGGGTCGGCACCAAGAGTTAAACCGCCGACTGCATCAAAATCCCAATCCTTAGTTAATTCCAACATTACTTCGCCAACTAGTGGCGCTGCAACGCTATCTAAAGTTACGCGACGAAGATCAACGTAATAGTCCGCTTCTTTCCCGGATGACAAAATAACTTTTCCGTGAACGACAGCTTTATTTAAGATCTCTTCTTTTAATTTATCGCGTGAATTCATGCGTGAACTTTAGCCTTCTTCTTTGTAAACCACGATTGTTTGCTTACCCTTACGGACCAGCGATTTTGGTGGATTTGCCTCTAAAAGTGCATCAACTTCGGTTCGCAACTTTGCTACTTCAATCGCCATTGATGCGACGGCAGATTCCAATTCCATAATGCGTTTGATGCCTGCAAGATTTATTCCTTCGCCAACTAAACGTTGAATATTTCTAAGTGAAGCGATATCACGTAATGAATAACGCCGACCTCGGCCGGTAGCTCGACCGGGTGATACCAAACCCATCCGATCATATTGACGCAAAGTTTGTGGGTGCATTCCAGAAAGTTGTGAGGCAATCGAAATTACATATACGGCTTCATCATCTGAATGTTCATCATTGCTCATTGTTAGGCCCTCGCTTTCTGTGCAAGATCAGCGCGTGGATCAAATTCCGCGGTTGCCTTCGCAAAAGCTTCTAGCGCTTCTTTTGCTTTACCGTCAACGCGTTGTGGAACTTGAACCTCAACAGTAATTAATAAATCGCCGGTTCCGCGCGCAGTCTTTACGCCACGAGATTTAACTCGCAAAGTTCTACCACTTGGTGTGCCTGGTGCGATTCGCACAGTTACTTCATCACCATCGATTGTTGGAACTTTTATATCTGCGCCCAGCGCCGCTTCAGTAAATGTAACTGGCAGCGTCATAAGCAAATTTAATTCACTTCGAGAAAATACTGGATGTCTTACTACGTTAACTGTTACGAATAAATCTCCTGGACCTGCTGGTCCTTGGCCACCTCGACCGCGCAGTTTTATCTTTGCGCCATCATTTATTCCTGCAGGAATTCTTGTAGTTACCGCGTTAGCTTTGCCACCTTGTGGCGCCAATTTCAAATCAAGTTCAGTTCCGAAAATTGAATCTCTAAAAGAAATTGTTGTTTGGGCTGCTAAATCCTGACCACGCCTTGGTCCACGCCCACCGCCAAAAATTGTTCCGAAAATATCTTGACCGCCACCGCCAAATAAATCTGAGAAGTCAGCGTTCTGAAAACCCCCACCCATGTTTGCTCCGCCTTGCGGGATTCGGCCACTTTTGAAGGCATCACGCATTTCATCGTATTCAGCTCGCTTCTTATCATCCGATAAGACTTCATAAGCTTCGGAAACTAATTTAAATTTCTCTTCAAGCTTCTTGTCGCCCTTTGTCTTATCAGGATGAAGCTCTCTAGCTAGTTTGCGATATTGCTTTTTTACTGCCGCAGCATCATCGCTTTTTTTGACGCCAAGGATCGAATACAAATCCTTCTCGTATAAATCCTTGGCGGCCATAATTCTTAATTCTCAGGATCTGTTACTGCTACTCGTGCTGGTCTAATTACGCGTTCTTTAAATTTAAAGCCCGGTTGTAGTACCTGGGTTACAAGAGTTTCAGTTACATCTGGTGAAGTTGAATGCATTAGCGCCTCGTGAATGTTTGGATCAAATGCCACATTCACATCAGCAAATTGGGTCAGTCCCAATTTAGTTGTGATTGCTAACAATTGATCTGCAACCGCTTTGAAGCCTCCGGTTAATTCACCGTGTTCACTCGCGCGTGAAATATCATCAAGTACAGGAAGTAGTTCGGATAAAACTACTGCTGTTGTTATTTCATTTGCAGTAATTCGATCGCGATCAACCCGCTTGCGATAGTTTGCGTATTCTGCTTGCACGCGTTGTAAATCAGAAGTTAAAACTGCCACTTCATCAATTTCAACTTCGGCAAGTGCTTCATCAACTGCATCAGAGAGCTCCTTATCGGAACTCTCTGGCACAGGATTTTGTGGTTCTGAGGTCACTTGGTTTCTTCAACAATCTCGGCATCTTCAACGCCATCATCAGCTTGTGGTGCTTC
>CANKCX010000088.1 GCA_947480375.1 Actinomycetota bacterium | reverse complement strand
AGGATTCCAATATGAGCGCAACAATTCTTGATGGCAAAGCCACGGCAGCCACAATCAAAGAAGAGTTACGCCAAATAGTTTCAAAAATGGGAAACAAGCCTGGCCTTGGAACAGTTTTAGTCGGCGATGATCCAGGATCTCATTCCTATGTTGGCGGCAAACATAAAGATTGTGCAGAAGTAGGAATAACTTCTATTCGCGTGGATTTACCAGCAACTGCTTCGCAGAATGATGTCCTTGCAGCAATCAAAGATTTAAATAACAGCAAAGAATGCACTGGATACATTGTGCAACTACCAGTACCAGCCGGAATTAGCGCAAATTTAATTTTAGAGAGCATCGATCCTGCCAAAGATGCAGATGGCTTGCATCCGCTTAATTTAGGAAAATTAGTTATCGGCGAGAAAGCGCCACTTCCTTGTACACCACGTGGAATTCTAGAATTACTGCATCGTTATAACCTATCGACTTCAGGAAAAGAAGTTGTGGTCATGGGAAGAGGGCTGACGGTTGGACGCCCACTCGGGTTATTACTTTCACAACGCGGAAGCGATGCAACAGTCACAATTACTCACACAAAAACTTTGGATGTTATTTCACATACCAAGCGCGCAGACATAATTGTTGCTGCAATTGGAAGTGCTCATTTCTTAAAACCAGAAATGATTAAAGCTGGTGCGATAGTTTTGGATGTTGGCATTACTCGCACCGATGCTGGATTACTTGGTGATGTTCATCCAGATGTTGCAAAAATTGCATCTGCAATCGCCCCGATGCCTGGTGGTGTTGGTCCAATGACTAGAGCAATGCTTTTATCCAATGTTGTAGAAATGGCACAAAATATTTAATGAATATTGCTATTGATCGGTTACGGGCCTTGGCTTTCGCGCTAATCAGCGTCGGAATTTTGCTCGGAATCTTCGGAGTTGTGAGAACCGGAGCAATCGCAATCGCAGTTGGTACTTGCATCATCGCAATTTCGAAATATTTACGCTCAAATCGCCATCGTAAAATCGAGTTAATTCTCCCGGTAGGGATGGCACTACTACTTTTTGTGGTGGCGCTCACACTGCCTCATGCCAAGTAATATTTAGCCATTAGATTTCATAGAAATTAATTTGCCGTCACATAGAAGAAGGAAGAGAACATGAGCAGATCAGGAAAAGTCACAGTTGTTGGTGCAGGTTTTTATGGTTCAACAACCGCACTTCGTTTAGCAGAATATGACATCTTTGAAACCGTTGTTCTTACAGATATTCTAGAAGGTAAGCCAGAAGGTTTGGCTTTAGATATGAATCAATCAAGATCTATTGAAGGATTCGAAACCAAAATTGTTGGCGCAACAACAACTGCAGATGGCGCTGGCTATGAAGCCACTGCTAATTCAGAAGTAGTCGTAATTACAGCAGGCCTTCCTCGCAAGCCAGGTATGAGCCGCATGGATTTAATTGGCGTCAACGCCGGAATTGTTCGCGGTGTAGCTGAAAATATTGCAAAGCATTCTCCAAACGCGGTAATAATTGTGGTTTCAAATCCACTCGATGAAATGACAGCACTTACCCAATTGGCAACTGCATTTCCAAAGAATCGCGTAATGGGACAAGCAGGAATGTTAGATACAGCGCGTTTCACAAACTTTGTTGCTGAAGAATTAAAGGTTCCAGTTTCATCTGTTAAAACCCTAACTCTTGGTTCACACGGTGACACTATGGTTCCAGTTCCAAGTCGCTGCACGGTTGATGGCAAGCCACTTACCGATTTATTAGATTCTGCGAAAATCGAATCACTTGTTGATCGCACTCGCAATGGCGGCGCAGAAGTTGTTGCGCTTCTTAAAACCGGTTCGGCATATTACGCACCATCTGCAGCAGCAGCTCGCATGGCAAAAGCTGTTAAAGAAGATTCAGGTGAAGTTATGCCTGTATGTGCATGGGTCGATGGTGAATACGGAATCTCTGGCGTTTATTTAGGCGTCGAGGCCGAGATTGGTAAAACTGGCGTTCGTAAAGTTGTTGAAGGTTCACTAACTGCTTCAGAAGTTGAAGCACTTAAAGCTGCGGCCGAAGCAGTCCGCGCAAAGCAAGCAGATGTGAAAGATCTCTAAACCAATTAAATATAGAAAACAAAGAAAACTAGAAAAGGGCGAAAAATGTCGAAGATTAAAGTAGAGGGAACCGTAGTCGAACTAGACGGCGATGAAATGACCCGTATCATCTGGTCATTTATCAAAGATAAGTTGATCTTGCCCTATCTGGATGTAAATCTTGAATATTACGATCTCGGAATTGAACACCGTGATGCAACAAATGATCAGGTAACAATCGATTCTGCCAATGCAATCAAGAAGCATGGCGTTGGTATCAAGTGCGCAACCATCACTCCTGATGAAGCTCGCGTAGAAGAATTTGGTTTAAAGCAGATGTGGAAGTCCCCGAACGGAACAATCCGTAACATTCTTGGTGGCGTGATTTTCCGCGAACCAATCATTATGAAGAACGTACCAAGGTTGGTCCCTAATTGGACTAAGCCAATTGTTATTGGCCGTCACGCATATGGCGATCAATACAAGGCAACAGATTTCCGCGTTCCAGGAGCCGGAACTCTGACAATGACATTCACACCAAAAGATGGTTCAAAGCCAATGGAGTTCAATGTCTTTGATTTCCCATCATCAGGTGTCGCAATGGGTATGTACAACTTAGATGAATCAATTCGTGATTTTGCTCGCGCATCAATGAACTACGGATTAATCCGCAACTATCCTGTCTTCTTATCAACAAAGAACACAATCCTTAAGGCTTATGACGGTCGCTTTAAAGATATCTTTGCCGAAATTTACGATAGCGAATTCAAAGCAAAGTTTGATGCTGCAGGAATTACATATGAGCACCGTCTTATTGATGACATGGTTGCAACTTCACTTCGTTGGGAAGGCGGCTATGTTTGGGCCTGTAAGAATTACGATGGCGATGTGCAGTCAGATACCGTTGCACAAGGTTATGGCTCACTCGGTTTAATGACATCAGTTCTTATGACTCCAGATGGCTTAACAGTTGAATCAGAAGCTGCACACGGAACAGTTACACGCCACTTCCGCGATCACCAAGCCGGCAAGCAGACTTCAACAAATCCAATTGCATCAATTTTTGCTTGGACTCAAGGTCTCTCACACCGCGCAAAGTTGGATAACAATCCAAAACTTGCTGAATTCGCAGAGACCCTTGAAAAGGTATGTGTTGCAACTGTTGAATCTGGAAAGATGACAAAGGATCTTGCAATTCTTATCTCGAAAGATAGCCCTTGGTTAAATACCCAGGATTTCTTAGCTGCAATTGACGAGAATCTGAAGACTGCACTAAATAAATAAAAGTCATTAAAAAAGCCCCGCACCTGAATTAGGTAGCGGGGCTTTTTAATTAGTACTTAGTTAAGACGTGATCCTGAAGTTGCATCAAATAGGTGAATTGCAGTTGGAATAGCGTTAACTGAAATTGTTGCACCTGGCTTTGGTGGATTCTTTGGATCCCAGCGAACAATAACTTGTGCGCCTTCATCAGTTTCTTGTGCAAACTTAACGCTCTTATCAACTGGCTTTCCGTAGATGAAAGCATCTGAACCAAGTTCTTCAACAACTTCAACTAGAACATCGAAGCCACCTGAAGTTGCTGGAACAAAACCTTCTGGACGGATACCAATTGTTACAACTGATCCTGTAGCACCAGGAACATCAACGCTAAAGCCACCAAGTTGGGCCTTACCGCCAGATACTGGAACTGTAAGCAAGTTCATTGCTGGTGAACCAATAAATCCAGCTACGAATGCATTTGCTGGGCGATCATAAAGATTGCGAGGTGTGTCTACTTGTTGCAGAAGACCATCTTTTAGAACTGCAACACGGTCACCCATTGTCATAGCTTCAACTTGATCGTGGGTTACATAAACTGTTGTAATTCCAAGACGACGTTGTAGCGCAGCAATTTGAGTACGAGTTGCAACACGAAGCTTTGCATCCAAGTTTGAAAGTGGTTCGTCCATCAAGAACACTTGTGGTTCACGAACAATTGCGCGACCCATTGCTACGCGCTGACGTTGTCCACCAGAAAGTGCCTTTGGCTTACGATCTAAATAATCTTCAAGATCAAGAAGCTTTGCTGCTTCTTTAACGCGACGATCGCGTTCTGCCTTATCAATGCCAGCAATCTTTAGCGCGAAGCCCATGTTCTCGGCTACAGACATGTGTGGATAGAGGGCGTATGACTGGAACACCATTGCAATATCGCGATCTTTAGGTGCAACGTGAGTTACATCTTTATCGCCAATGCGGATTGATCCAGTATCAACTTCTTCTAGGCCAGCAAGCATGCGAAGTGATGTTGACTTTCCGCAACCTGAAGGTCCGACTAGAACAAGGAATTCACCATCATTGATAGTTAGATTTAATT
>CANKCX010000087.1 GCA_947480375.1 Actinomycetota bacterium | reverse complement strand
CGGACAAGTTCCTGATCCAACAACTGGCGCACGTGCACTTCCGTTGTACCAAACAACTGCATATCAATTCCGCGATACCAAGCATGCTGCAGATCTTTTTGGTTTAGCTGAACTTGGAAATATTTACACCCGCATCATGAACCCAACTCAAGATGCTGTAGAACAACGAATCGCTTCACTTGAAGGCGGCGTTGCTTCACTTCTAGTTGCATCAGGATCTGCTGCAACAACATATGCAATTCTTAACGTTGCTGAAGCTGGCGATCACATTGTTTCTTCACCAAGTCTTTACGGCGGAACTTACAATTTGTTCCACTACACACTTCCAAAGTTTGGAATCCAAGTTACCTTTGTTGATAACCCTGATGATCCTGCTTCATGGCAGGCAGCAGTAAAGCCAAATACCAAAGCCTTCTTCGGTGAGACAATCGCAAATCCAAAGAATGATGTTTTGGATATTGAAACCGTTGCGGCTATTGCACATAAGAACGGCGTTCCTCTAATTGTGGACAACACAGTTGCAACACCATTTACGATCCGTCCAATTGAACACGGAGCAGATGTTGTTATTCACTCTGCCACCAAGTTCTTATCAGGTCACGGAAACTCGGTAGTTGGCGCAATTGTTGATGCCGGCAAGTTCGATTATGCCCAACATAAAGATCGTTTCCCAGGATTCAACCAACCAGACCCTAGCTACCATGGCTTGGTTTATGCGCAAGCACTTGGCGTTGGTTCTGCATTCGGTGCAAACCTTTCTTACATCTTCAAGATTCGCCTGACTCTGCTTCGAGATACTGGCGCTGCTGTAAGCCCATTCAATGCCTGGCTTTTGGCACAAGGTCTTGAAACCCTCTCACTTCGTATCGAACGACATGTTTCAAATGCGAAGACCCTTGCTACTTGGCTCGAGGCGCAACCACAGGTAGAAAAGGTCAACTACGCAACGCTTCCATCATCACCTTGGAACAAGTTGGCAACAAAGTATGCGCCAACTGGTTCTGGTTCAGTTCTCTCCTTCGAAATCAAGGGTGGAATTGAAGCTGGAAAGAAGTTTGTAGAGGCGCTAAAGCTGCACTCACACGTAGCAAATATTGGGGATGTTCGATCATTGGTAATTCATCCAGCATCGACAACTCACTCCCAACTTTCTCCAGAAGAGCAATTAACTGCCGGAGTAACACCAGGCTTAATTCGCCTCTCTGTTGGAATCGAGAACATCGAAGATATTAAGGCTGATATCACCGATGGTTTCGCAGCAGCTAAATAATTAATCTGCGAAACTTACCTAGTGACTCAGATGGATAGCGACTGTAATTGTCATATCACCGGGGCGTGGCTTGAAACCCACGACCCTGGCGATAGGCAGTTCCTAAAAATTGGCGATCTAGAACTTGAGTCTGGCGAAAAATTATTAGATACAACAATTGCCTATCAAACCTGGGGCAAATTAAACGCAGCCGGCGATAATGCAATTTTAGTTAATCACGCAATGACTGGTTGGTCTGATGTTCCAGGTTGGTGGCCATCGATGGTTGGACCAGGGCTGCCACTTGATACAGATAAGTATTTTGTAATTTGCCCAAATGTTATTGGCGGATGTCAGGGAAGTACCGGCCCTTCAACTATCGCACCTGATGGAAAACGTTGGGGTTCAAGATTTCCAACCGTAACTATTCGCGACATGGTTGCCGGTGAACTCGCACTTACAAATGCGCTAGGGATTTCACATTATGTATTAGCTGTAGGTCCATCACTCGGTGGCATGCGCGCTCTTGAATGGGCTATTCAACATCCAACTCGTGTTAACGCAATCTGCACTATTGGATCATCTGCAGTTGCGACAGGTGACCAGATTGGCGCCGCATCGATTCAGATTCGCGCAATTAAATCTGACCCTTATTTCAACGATGGTGATTACTACGATCAGGAGCAAGGCCCAACTGAAGGCATGGGAATTGCCAGAAGAATCGCGCACCTGACTTATAGAACTGAAACCGAGATGGATGTGCGTTTTGGTCGCGAACTTCAAGGAGATGACACCGGTCGTTATGCCGTCGAGTCATATCTTGATCATCAAGCCACAAAGCTGGCAAAGAGATTTGATGCCAATACATACATCGCCCTGACTGAAGCCATGAATTCACACGATGTGGGTCGAGATCGTGGGGGTGTGGCAGAAGCTCTGGCCACGGTCAAGATTCCGGTTGTTGTCATATCTATTGATTCAGATCGCCTCTTCTGGCCACGCCTTCAAGAGGAAATCGTCGAATTAACCCCAACTGCGCTGCCACTTGTCACAATATCTTCGCCATTTGGGCACGATGGCTTTCTAATTGAGGTCGAAACCGTAGGAAATGTGCTCCGAGATGCGCTCGCCATTGGAGTTTCGGGAAATTCTGCCCGCTAAAACTTGAGTTCGAGGAATACTTTCGCCGCGTTTCGCGTTCCCTGATGTGCATAAACGCCTGTGGACAATTTATAATATAGCCACGGAAGTTTCGCTGGTCCGATCAGAGGCTCAGCAAGGAAACGCAAACCAAAGGATGAATTGTGGCTGGAATTCGTGCGCACAAAAATGGCGCTAGTAGTAAGAAGACAGTGAAGAAAGCCGCAGTTAAAAAAGTTGTTGCGAAAAAAGCTGCTGTCAAAAAGACTGCAAAGAAAGCCGCAACCAAGAAAATTGTAAAGAAGTCTGCAGGGCCTCGTCGCTTTCCAACAAAAGCAGAATTAGAAGCGCAGAAATTAGCTGCAGCAAATAAAGGTGCAAAGAAAGCTGCTCCTGCGCCATCTGGTAAAAAACTTTTCCCTACAAAGGCCGAACTAGAAGCGAAGCGTCTTGCAGCTCTCGGCGTAAAAGCACCAGTAGCAAGTAAGCCAGGTAAGCCAATTGTTACAAAGATTGATGGCGAAGAAGTTGAATTAGAAGATATTGAATTAGAAGATCTTGAAACTCTTGTTGAAGAAGTTAAAGAGATTATTGAAGAGGAAAAAGAGAGTGAAATCCGCGTTGTAAACGTTGCTGAAGAATCTCAGAACGAAGAGAATGCATTCACAATCAAGGATTCTGAAGAAGATGATGCCCCAGTACAAACAGTTCTAACTGCAGGAGCTACAGCGGACCCAGTTAAGGATTATCTAAAGCTGATTGGTCGCGTACCTCTTCTAAATGCGGAGATGGAAGTAGATCTATCGCTACGCGTAGAAGCTGGGCTATTTGCCGAAGAAATCATCAAGCACGAGAAGAAGATTGATAAGAAGTACAAGCGCGAACTTGAACAGTTAGTTCTCGATGGAAAGCGCGCAAAGAACCACCTCCTTGAAGCAAACCTTCGCCTTGTGGTCTCACTTGCCAAGCGTTACACCGGTCGTGGCATGTTGTTCTTGGATCTAATTCAAGAAGGAAACTTAGGTCTGATTCGTGCGGTTGAGAAGTTCGACTACACAAAGGGTTACAAGTTCTCGACTTATGCGACATGGTGGATTCGCCAGGCAATTACTCGCGCTATGGCTGACCAAGCTAGAACTATTCGTATTCCAGTACACATGGTTGAAGTCATTAATAAGTTGGCACGTGTTCAACGCCAGATGCTTCAAGATCTTGGTCGCGAACCGACACCAGAAGAGTTGGCAAAAGAACTTGATATGACTCCTGAAAAAGTTGTTGAAGTTCAGAAGTATGGCCGCGAGCCAATCTCACTTCACACACCTCTTGGTGAAGAAGGAGATTCAGAATTCGGTGATTTGATTGAAGACTCTGAAGCGATTGTTCCTGCTGATGCAGTTTCATTCACATTACTTCAAGAGCAGTTGCACTCAGTTCTTGGAACGCTATCCGAACGTGAAGCTGGCGTAGTGAAAATGCGCTTTGGTTTAACCGATGGACAACCTAAGACACTTGATGAAATCGGCAAGGTTTACAGCGTTACACGTGAGCGGATCCGCCAAATTGAATCAAAGACGATGTCGAAACTTCGTCACCCATCACGTTCACAAGTACTTCGCGATTACCTAGATTAAGAGCGGGTTGAATTTAAATGAGTGAGGCTATGAACGAAAAAGTTCAGATCAGGATTAAAGAGAACGGTTCCATTCGCGTGAAGGGAACCGTTGAAATTATTGATGCAGATGGAAATGTGATTGAAACTAAATCTGATTTCTCTTTGTGTCGTTGTGGGCTATCAAATGAGAAGCCATTTTGCGATGGATCGCATAAGGGTAAATTTGAAGCGGCAGAAGGTTTAGGAAAGTAAATTAATTAGAGTCAGAAGAAACTGCAGTTAACTTGGCAGTCTCATCTTGAATCTCTTTTACTACCGGCTTTAGCTTTTCAGCGTATTCCTTTGCGTGATGTCCGCAGAACAAGAGCTCGCCACCATTTAGCAATACTGCACGAACGTATGCTTGGGCTCCGCAACGATCGCAACGATCGACTGCATTGAGCGGTGTGGTTTCGAGAATCAATTG
>CANKCX010000086.1 GCA_947480375.1 Actinomycetota bacterium | reverse complement strand
TCTTCAACATTTACAGCAGAAGATGTTGATTCAGAACGCAAAGTTGTTTTGAGTGAGATTGCGGTTCGCGACGATGATCCTTCGGATTACATTCACGAACTCTATTTAGATACTTACTATGGCGATTCTCCTATCGGCCGTTCCATCTTGGGTACCGTTGATTCGATTAATAAAATGCCAAGAAATTCAATATTTAATTATTACAAGAAGCATTACCAACCAGAGAACCTTGTGGTTTCAGTAGCCGGAAACATTAAACATAAAAAAGTTGTAAAGCTGGTTGAAGAGGCGATATCACGCGATGGCTTTTTAGATGTTCCTGCAAACAAACACGAAACTCGAATTCCGACTCCGATTAAGACACCAGGCTTAGGCAAAGTTGGTTTAATCGATCGCAAAACCGAACAAGCACACATTCTTTACGGCTTTCCAGGTCTGGCTCGAAATGATGAACGTCGCTTTGCTTTAAGCGTTTTAGCTTCTGCAATCGGTGGTGGAATGGCCTCAAGATTATTTCAAGAGATTCGCGAGAAGCGCGGCCTTGCCTATACGACTTATGCCTATCCACAACAATTCGCGGGCACCGGAACTCTCGCCTTTTATGCTGGCTGCAAGACAGAGAAGGCCGAAGAAGTAATTAAATTAATGCGCGAAATTAGCGAATCAGTTGCGCAACATGGATTAACCGCCGAAGAAATATCCCGAGCCAAAGGCGCCGTGACTGGTGGCCTAATTTTGGGGCAAGAAGATACTGGCTCTCGAATGTCGCGCATCGGCAAGAGTGAATTGGTTTATGGCGAGATCATGAGCTTTGATGACATTTTGAATAAGGTCAGAAGCGTGACTCCGGAACAAGTTCATCAATTAGCCCGCGACTTGTTTAGTGCGCCCGCTACCCTTGCACTAGTGGGGCCATTTAGAAGCACTACCAAATTCGAGAAGGTGATTGCATGAGTATCAAAGTTGCAGTTCTTGGCGCAAAAGGTCGCATGGGATCAGAGAGCGTTAAGGCGATTTCAGGTACAACTGATCTTGAAGTAGTTGCGCAATTAGATCTCGGAGATTCACTCGATAAATTAATTTCAAGTGGCGCCCAGGTAGTTGTTGATTTCACACACCCTGATTCAGTAATGGCTAATCTTGAATTTGCAATAAATAATGGAATCAGTGTTGTAGTAGGTACAACCGGCTTTGATGAGAAGAAACTCGCACAAATTAAATCTTGGCTAGCGGCAAATCCAAAAGTTGGCGCTCTAATTGCACCAAACTTCGGACTTGGCGCAGTTCTTATGATGCAGTTTGCGGCCCAGGCTTCTAAATACTTTGAATCAGTTGAAATTGTTGAACTTCACCACCCAGCAAAAGCTGATGCGCCATCCGGAACTGCGGCTCGCACCGCTGAATTAATTAATGAAGCTCGTGCAAGCGTTAAGAAGTCAGCGATGCCAGATGCCACAACCTCTGAACTAGATGGAGCGCGCGGTGCAAAAATTGGCGATGTTCATGTGCATTCGGTTCGACTTCGCGGTTTAGTTGCTCATCAAGAAGTTATCTTGGGAGATATCGGCGAGACACTTTCGATTCGCCATGATTCAATTGATCGCACTGGTTTTATGCCAGGCGTATTACTTGCAGTCCGAAATGTTGGAAAGAATCCTGGTCTAACCTTTGGCCTTGAAAATTACATGGACCTTAATTAAGGAGCAAGCATGAGCAATGTATTGATGTATGGCGCCGAATGGTGTGGAGATTGTCGCAGATCAAAGAGATTCTTAGATTCTAATAACGTTGAATACACCTACATTGATGTTGAAGCAGATAAGTCGGCGGCCGATAAAGTTGTAGAAATCAACGGCGGCGCACAATCAATTCCAGTAATTGTTTTCAGCGATGGAACTCATTTAACAGAGCCATCTGATATTGATCTAAAAGCTAAATTAACTTCGCTAAATATTATTTAAAAATATCGGTATGCCAGCGCTGAAGTAAATGCGGCTCCCAATACAACAACCGGGAATGGTGCTTTAGCTATCAGCAGAACTATTGCTGTTGCCATACCTAAAGCTCGATTATCAATTACCAACTTAGTCTTATCGGCAAAGGTATTTACCGCGACTAGAGCCGTAAGAAGTGCAACGGGAACCAGACCGTTGATGCGCAAAATTCTGGGATGGCTTAATACAGATTCAGGCACCGAAGCCCCGACAACTTTTATCGCAAAGGCGAATAAGCTCGAGCCAATAACAGCGATCCAGAAAGTAGTCATTTACGCCATCCAATAATTATTGCTAACAGCGTGCAAGAAATAATAGGAACTCCAGCGGGAACAAAAGGTGTCAGCGAGAGCGCCAAAACAATTGCGAAAGCTGCAAGCACCCAAGATTTGCGATCGGCTAGTCGTGGCCAAAGCAATCCAAGAAATGCGGCAGGAACCGCTGCATCCAAGCCCCAAGCAGAAGGATTTCCAATTGCCGAAGCTCCTAAAGCGCCTGCCAAAGTAAAGAGATTCCAAAAAAAGAAGACACCGAATCCGGTATACCAAAAACCCTTGCGCATATCGGCTTCATTATTCTGCGCAAGCGCAACGCCAGTTGATTCATCAATAGTTATCTGTGCTGCAACTATTCGTTTCCAGCCACGCAATTTAAGTATCGGAGCCAGGCGTAATCCATACAAACCATTTCGAGTTCCAAGCAAGGTAGATGTTGCAATCGCACTTAGCGGGGTTCCGCCTGCAGCGATTACACCAACTACTGCGAATTGTGAGGCGCCAGAAAAGAGAAGTAGTGAGAGCAAGCAAGCTTGAAGTACTGAAAAGTCGGCAGCAACAGCGGCTGCACCAAAGGCGCTGCCATAAGCACCGACGGTTATTGAGACGCTAAATGAATCTCGCTTCACTGACACGCCGAAAGTATGCCCTAATCCACGGCGTAAGGCACTGCTTTATATAGGGTCGGGTTATGAACATCGAAAATTTAGAGGATACAAAACAAGAGATTATTTTTAGAGATGACATGACCGTCGAATTGGTTAAATCCAGTGCAAGTGATGCAGATGTTATTTGGGCCGCACGCGTATCGACTGCGGGGGAGACCACACTAGATAAAGTTGGCGAATCAAGTGATCGCGATGCTGGGCTAATTAATTATCTTGCCCGCGAACGCCACGGCAGCCCCTTTGAACACACATCAATGACATTCTTTGTGTCGGCTCCAATCTTTGTCTTCCGCGAATTTATGCGACACCGCATCGCTTCATACAATGAAGAGAGCGGGCGTTATCGCGAACTCCGTCCAGTTTTTTACATCCCAAATAAAGATCGCAAATTAGTTCAGGTCGGAAAGACCGGTGCATATACCTTTGTTGATGGCACACCAGAACAATTAGAAATTACAGTCAACGCAATCAAAGAGACTTGCACAGTTGCTTACGAGAACTATCAGAAGATTTTGGCCTCTGGAGTTGCCCGTGAAGTTGCACGCGCCGTTCTTCCGGTAACTCTTTATTCATCAATGTATGTGACCATGAATGCGCGCGCACTGATGAACTTCCTATCGCTTCGCACTTCAAGTGAGGGCTCGCATTTCCCGTCATACCCACAACGCGAAATCGAGATGGTTGCCGAGAAAATGGAGAAGCATTTCGCCGAATTAATGCCGATGACATATGCGGCATTCCAGAAATCCGGTCGCATAGCTCCGTAATTAGCGTGTAGCCTAAGCGCATGAGTATCACTCCACCATTTGGTCGGTTAATTACCGCAATGGTTACGCCATTTAATAAGGCTGGCGAGATTGATTGGGCAGGCGTCGAAAAATTAGCCGCGCACTTAGTTTCTACCGGACATGATGGCATTGTTGTAAATGGCACAACTGGTGAAGCCCCAACAACAAGTGATGACGAGAAAGATCAGATCGTAAGTGTTGTAAAGAAAGTTGTTGGCCCAAAGATTCATGTAATCGCAGGTGCCGGAAATAATGAAACTTCACACTCGGTTGTGCAAGCACAACGCGCGGCGAAAGCTGGTGCGGATGCACTTCTAGTTGTGACTCCTTATTACAACAAGCCGCCACAGGCAGGTATTGCAGCACACTTCCGAGCAATGGCTGATGCAACAGATCTTTCAGTAATGATGTACGACATTCCAGGAAGAACTGGAATTGAAATCGAATCAGACACAATTGTTGAACTTTCAGAACACCCACGTATTGCTGCTTTGAAAGATGCAAAGGGAAATGTTGCAGCTACATCTTGGGTTATAAAGCGCTCTGGAATTCCAGTTTATTCTGGTGACGATATTTTGAATTTGCCACTGCTTTCAGTTGGCGCCGTTGGTGTTGTCTCGGTTTGTGGGCATACCGTCGGAAAAGATTTACGTGAAATGTTAGATGCTTGGTTTGCAAATAATTCCGCTCGAGCACTGGAAATACATCAAAAATTATTACCGGTATTCACCGGAACCTTCCGCACC
>CANKCX010000085.1 GCA_947480375.1 Actinomycetota bacterium | reverse complement strand
TCCACCTATTGACCACATCGCATGGAATTTACTCATAACTCGTTTGCCGGCTTTATTCTCCAGCGCCGCAGCATGTGCATTCATGGATAAATCATGGACAGAAGATAGGACGCCATAAATAAATAGTGAGATCAAAAACCAGAGAAGATTAAATAACAATCCGACCAAAGGAACTGCTAGCGCCAGGGTAAAAGCTGCATATCTTGTTACGGGACCACTTCCATATTTTGCAGCGCTACGGCTTGCAGGTCGAAGCGCAGACAGAACACCGATAGATGCGCAGAAAAGTGAGGCGCCCAGAACACCATTTGAAATGCCTAGTTCAGATTTGAAGTCAGGGATTCTTGAAACAAAGTTTCCTACTGAAAATCCATTAATTAAAAATGCGATTAAAGTTGCAAGTCTGGCTTTTCGGAAGCCATCACTTTGAAACATGCGCCAATCGTAGCTATAGCCTCTACTCTTTACCCCATGTTAGAAATGAATGGCACCAACTTCATCGCTGAAAATGAGCGAAATGGATCTGCCCGAAGTTTATTCTGGCCTTGGGCTGCAGCAAATGTTTCGCTACTTGCACTCTCTTACGGAGCATTCTTTCTAGGTTTTGGAATTTCATTCTGGCAGGCAACACTTGCTGCGATTGTCGGAACTATTGCCTCCTTTGGGTTAGTCGGAATAAGTTCTTTGGCAGGAAAACGGGCCAATGCACCAACCATGACGCTCTCACGCGCAGCATTTGGGGTTAAAGGAAATATCGTTCCTGGCCTCTTGTCATATTTAATCTTTGTTGGTTGGGAGACAGTCTTAGTTTCACTTGCAACACTTGCAACGGAAACAGTTTTCACCAGAGTTGGAAATATCGAACCAAACCTCTCACGAGTTCTAGGCTTTTCGATAGCGGCCGGCTTAACGATTTTTGGTGGCGTACTAGGTTTTCAAGTGATTATGCGCCTTCAAAAAGTTCTCACTATTGCGACAATAGTTTTAACAGTTGGCTACATCTTCCTAACGATTGATGAAGTCAACTGGAGCGCAATTTCAAAGATTCCAACCGGAAACTTTCAAGCTTTCATAGGCGCCTTAATCTTTGGAGTAACCGGTATTGGCTTAGGTTGGGTTAATTCAGCAGCTGACTATTCAAGATACTTACCAAGAAATACATCAAGCAAAGGCGTAGTCGGCTGGACGGTATTCGGTGCATCGATCGTTCCAATTATTTTAGTTATTTACGGCTCACTTTTAGCTGGTAGCAATAAAACTCTTGGAGAAAAAATTGCACTAGATCCAATTGGTGCACTCACAACCTTGGTTCCTACTTGGTATCTAATTCCATTCGCAATAGTTGCAATCCTTGGGCTTATTGGCGGAGCAATCCTAGATTTGTACTCATCCGGAATCACGCTTGTTTCAATCGGCCTTCCGGTTAAGCGACATATAGCTGCATCAATTGATGCGGTAATAATGACAATCGGAACAATTTATATCGTCTGGATTGCCGGAGACTTCTTTGGGCCTTTCCAAGGGTTCTTAATCACTCTTGGAGTACCGATTGCGGTTTGGTCTGCGATCTTTGTAGCTGATGTTGTACTAAGAAAGCGCGATTATGTAGAGGCAGATCTATTCAACCCGAATGGGATTTATGGAGCATGGAATATTCGCTCTTTGTTGTTAGTTTTATTCGGCTCGGTAATTGGTTGGGGATTTGTAACAAATACTTTTGCAAGTTGGCTCTCTTGGCAAGGATATTTCTTGGGGCTTATTGGCGGCAAAAACGGGCCATGGGCTTATTCAAATATCGGAGTGATCATTGCTTTAGCTATTGGATTTTTCGGACACCTACTCCTTTCACGAAAGCGAATCGCTCTACAAGAGAAATAAAAAAGCCCCACGTGATCCGCAGGGCTTTTATTACTTCTATTTACTGATTTAAATAAATGAAGTTGTGATTGCGCAAGCAACTCCTGACACTGCAACCCAAGTAAACCAAGATGCAGCTGTACGAATTCGCCATGTTTCAAGCACTGGATCAACAGTTGCACGGCGGCTTCGAAGAACAAGGCCAAGTGCAATAAATGCGGCAAGAATGTAGTGGAACATATTTGCGGCAGCTATAACTGTCCAACAAGATGCATATGCACCTTCGAACGCACCAGATTCACCATCAATAAATGGCATAGTCGAAAGTTGATGCAATTGGTAATAGCCTCCATAAAGATATGCAGCGAGAGTTATCAGAGAGAAACTTCCCTGATGACTTGGATCGCGTTGTGCAAGTTTATGGACTACGGCGCCAACGATTAGTGGAAGGATTGCCATCCAACCGGAAGAGACGCTAAGTGTGTGACCTTCTTTTGGAATCCATCCACCATTTTGGTCGAGGTTTCGTAGATAGAAGTAGGAGAAGATCATTCCGAATACGAATGCTCCATCTGCAACTATAAGTAGGCGAACACCTAAACGTTCACGGCGACCAATAACTTCTGGCGCATCGTGATGGATGTGGAATTTAGTATCTGTTGACATTATTTTTCACTCCTTCCATATCCATATGGATCACTAGTTACAACGGGTGGGGTATCAAAGTTAACCAGTGGGACTGGATAAGGAACTGTCCACTCCAATGATTTAGCGCCCCATGGGTTCATTGGTGCAATCTTTCCGTGGCGCCATGAATGAATTACCGCCCAGAGAAGGACGATAAATCCAATGCCAATTGTGTATGCGCCAATAGTGCTGACCATATTTGATGTCGCATATTGTTCTGCATAATCAACTACACGACGTGGTTGTCCTTCAGCTCCGGCAATAAACATTCCGAGATAAAGAACTTGGAATCCTATTTGAACTAGCCAGAATGAAATATAACTAGCGCGCTCGTGCAACATGTGGCCAGTCATTTTTGGATACCAATATGAAAG
This sequence comes from Actinomycetota bacterium, assembly GCA_947480375.1. GTDB lineage: Bacteria > Actinomycetota > Actinomycetes > Nanopelagicales > Nanopelagicaceae > AAA044-D11. The sequence goes on along the minus strand of CANKCX010000085.1, from coordinate 1,554 downwards.
TCCAGCGACTGCGCCGGTAAGCGCCGCACCCATCAAGGTGTAATGGAAATGCGCAGTTACATACATTGAACCGTGCAGATACATATCGGCTGGTACATCTGAAAGATAAAGACCGGTGATTCCACCAATCAACATATTCCATAGGAATGCATAAACAGAGAGCATCGGAACTTTAAGCCAAGGCTTGCCATTCCAAAGAGTTCCAAGGATTACAAGGAAGATGAGTCCGGTAGGAACTGAAATCATTTCAGTTGTAACCATGAATGGTCCATTAAGCATTGGCATCCAACCAGATATATACATGTGGTGGGCCCATACAAGAACTGATAAACCTGCAATTCCTGCAAATCCAACAATTGCTGCGGTGTATGAGAAGAGTGGCTTACGTACGAAGACCGGAACGATTTCCATAAGTACTGCAACGCCTGGAATCAGGATTACGTAAACTTCAGGATGACCCATGATCCAGAATAAGTGAGCATATAGCCAACCGGTTCCGCCGACATTTGCATCGAAGAAGCCAGTTAAAAATGAGCGATCCATAGCGGTCATGATCATTGAGAGCATGAAGGTTGGGAAGGCAGGAATTGCTAGTGCAACTGAAACGGTTGCACCAATTACGAAGATTGGTACGCGGTTCCAAGACATTCCCTTTGCGCGCATCGCAACAACTGTTGCCGTGATGTTTGCACCTGCAACAGCTGTAGATACTGCAAAGATAATGATTGTTGCAATAAATGCATTCATGCCAGGACCTGCCTGAACGCTTAGCGGTGCATATGCGGTCCAACCTGTTGGGATTCCGCCTAAGAACCAAGCGCTACAAAGCACTGGAATCGCAGTGAAGAGAACCCACCATGAAAGTGCATTGAGTCTTGGAAATGCCATATCGGCAGCACCAATCATAATTGGCATGATGTAGTTTCCAAATGGACCAGTTGCAACAATAATCATCGCAATAATCATGGTTATTCCATGTAGTCCCACAAGTGAGTTGTAAACAGATGGCGTGATGAATTGCCCACCAGGGTTTGCTAGATTTGTACGAATCATCATTGCCATAGCGCCACCAACTGCAAGAAGTGCAATTACTCCCCATAAGTATTGAATACCTACAACTTTGTGGTCTGTGCAATATTTGAAGTAACGCTTAATGCCTTGGCCATCGCCAGCCATATAAAGCTGTTCTTCAGCTGTTAAATCTTTTCCGATCAACCAGCGGACCGGACCTATGAAGGCGCCAATGCCAACTAGAAATCCGATGCTCCACATAAACATGGTTGCAAGTAAGACTTGGTTTTGGAAATGATAAATACTTGTATCAACAAGTGCAGACAAACCCTTATAAGTGGCAGCTGCAAAAATTATCCCAACAATTAAACCGGTACCAGCATTTAATTTAGTAATCAAACTATTTTTAGGGTTTGGAATTGGACGAGTGCCAACGTGCTGGTCAAGTGTTGTCATGCTGTGTGACCTCCTTGTGCGATTACCCAGTTATCGAAATCATCCTTAGTCATTACTTCACCAGTCGTTTCCATGTATGCGTGATAC
>CANKCX010000084.1 GCA_947480375.1 Actinomycetota bacterium | reverse complement strand
GCAAGTGAAATCCGTGGCAGTGAAGTTTCGTCATCAGATTTATCAATGAAATAAGGTGATGATTTGTGGATTCCGTACATTGTGAAAAGCCACATTAAGAACATCAGGACATCGATATGCCAGGCGAGTGAAACATAAGGCGTAATTACGATTGCAAGAATTGAGGTAAAAAGTGCGCCAAGGCTCCAGAGGCCGTGAAGTTTGGGAAGGATTAATTCACCAATCTCTTCTTGCCTATGTATTGCCTGGCCATTATTTGAAATATGGAAAGAGACCCAGAAGATTGCAATCAAGATATTCGAGATCAGCCAAATTTCTGGATTCTTAATGTGAGGCACTGATGCCATCGTGGCGAACATCCCGGTTGATGCCACCAAAATTACGGGCTTGATTCCAAATTTATGAACGATATTTCCCACAAAGATAAATGCAGTCAGTGAACCAATGCCGCCAAGGGTTAAGTAAGTTCCGAATACTCCGTTATTTAAATGTAGGTTGTCGCGAATTTCTGGAAATCTTGTTGAAGTCGCCATCGCACCGACGCCAAAGGGTAGAAATAATAGGTTGAGCGCCCAACGCTCGGTTTTTGAGAATTTAGATTTCAATAGAGTGCACTGGCTAACTCTTTGCGGGCTGCAATTAAATCTGGATCGGCCGGATCAACTAACGAGAATAATTCGAGTAGATGTTCACGTGCGCGCTTTTTATCATCGCCATCGCTGGTTTTTACCAGGCTAATTAACCTGGCGAAGGCCTCTTTATTTAGCCCGCTTGCAATTTCCACATCTGCTGCCTTCAACTGGATTGAAATCTCATTTGGATTCGCACCTGCCAAAGTCATAACTTCATTTGGATCTAAATCTTTGACTCGAATAATTAATTCAGTTTGAGCCAGTCCTAATTTTGCCAAGCTATCCCCTGGTTTGCGAGCAAGCCATTTCTCATACTGCGCTTTAGCCTCGACAAGATCACTTCGTTCAAGTGCCTCCATTGCCGCGATCTCTTCTGGTTCCATTGGAGTTTCAACGGCTTCAGATTTAGCAAGCGCTTGACCAACTCCGCGCTCTGCTGCAAGTGCAACAACTTTATCTATGACTAATCGAATTTGTTCTGGGGTTGGTACGGCTTCGAAAAGTGGAACCATTTGTTCTTGAATTATTGCAATTGCAATTGGTACCGATTGAATCTGCAGAGCCTGGGCAACTTGTACTTCAGAATCAACATTTACAGTTCCAAGAATCCAAGCAGGTTCACCATTTTCTAAGACATCTGCTTCTTGATACTTGCCCATAACTTCTAATAATGAAATTGCTTGTGTGCTGCGCGGTGACCAACAGATAAGTATTACAACTTTTTGATTTGATGCTGGCAGAACTTCTGCGACTAAATTGGCTTGAGTAACCGGCAGTCCCGGTGTTGCAATAGTTTCGGCGGCTGGTTTTCCTAAGCTGCTTAGATCAATTGCACTTCCAAAATTCTTAGGAAGTGGTGGCAAACTCATGCCGCAATCCTACAGATAATTGACGTTGATTATTTTGAAGGCGGTTCGTGAATACCAGGAACAGTCACACCGACATAGGTTCTAAAGGGCAGAATATTTTCGATGTAATCCTTAGTAGCGAAATCAAGGCCTAAATCGTGGCCCGCTTGCTCGCCTACATACCAACGATGTTCCAAGATTTCATGGAACATTTGGGTTTGCTCGACTCGATCTTGTAACTCTTTTGGAACTTGGTTCATTACGTGGTGATAGGTATCACGAAGCCATCTACGGGCGCTGTCATGAATTGGTGGCTTAGGTGTTGCTTCACGACCACGGAATCGATCAAATGAAGCAAGCAGACGTTTAGCCTGAAGTTCCTCGGCATGAATACCAAGGAGTTCTAATAAACGATTTTGGTGATAGCCAGCAGCTACAAGCTTTGGCTGGAACTTTAATTCACCTTTATCTCCGTTGATTGATACTTCAACTTCTTCAACCGCAAAACCTAAATCTTGAAGCTGACGCATTGCACCTTCAACTGCATGTCGATCGTTAGGATCAAGAATTTGTGGTTCACGTAGCGCTTTCCAAAGTCTGCGATAACGTTTAATAACACCTTCACTTGCCCGAACTGGATCCATATCTGCGGTAAGCACCCCGGCAATTTTTAAATCTTCAAGTTCGGCTGCAACATTGAAAAGTGAAATTTCTAAATCGTGTTCACGTTGGCCATCAGTTAGCCGAGTTTGAAATTCGCCAGTTTCAGCATCAACCAAATAAGCCGCAAATTGATCGGCATCGCGACGAAAGAGCGTATTTGAAAGCGAGCAATCGCCCCACCAAAAACCAAGTAGATGAAGTCGTACTAAAAGGAGTGCGAGGGCGTTGGCCATATTAGTAATTTCGTGCGGTGTAATTTCTGCGCTAAGAATTACCCGATATGGAAGTGAGAATGGCAGGTAGTGCGTCACTAGCGATGCGGGTAGTGGATTTCCGTCATCATCACTTCGGTTCTCAATTACAGCAACCGGTTCAACACATGGAGCTTCTCGGCTATTTAATTCACGCAGCAATGCATATTCACGATTAGCAAACTCTGGAACAGTCTCTTTGATTGCATAAATTTGGGAATCATGTTCTTGCACGCCTTTAACAAGACGAACAACGTGGCGCGAAATACCGCGCATATCTGTGAGTGAGGCATCTTCGGGCCACTCTTCAAGTGGCTTAGACCATGGCATGCGGGCTAAAGCAGACATCTCTTCTGCAAGTCCGGTTATTCGTAGGTCAGCCACGAGGCCATTCTCTCCTATTTTGCACGAACGCGCCCTTAAAATAACGTCATGGCAAAGTTAAAACCAATTATTAAACGAGGATCTCTCACCAGAAAAAAGGCAGCATCTGCGCCGGAAGATTTTGGAACTCTTGGTGAGCCGTTAAATCATTCGCATCCCTTCTATTTTGGTTTTCTTGCCGCCTCAGGTGCAGTAATCGCCATCACACTTCTTCGAGCCCTTGCATCGGCTAGCCAAGTCTTTGTTCTAATTATCATCTCGCTCTTTTTCGCAATGGGTCTTAATCCTGCAGTCCTATTTATCGAACGTCGCGGGTTAAGCAGAGCTAAGGCGGTTGCATCAACTGTTGCGCTAGTTGTTGCTTTTGTTGGTGTTTTTATTTGGGTCGCTGCTCCCCTGATAATTGATCAGGTGGATGCGCTAATTCACAATGCACCGCAAATGATTTCAGATTTAAAGAACAACACAACTATTAATGATCTAAATACAAATTATGGAATCATCGACACTATCCAAGCCAAGGTTCAATCATCGATAAAAGATGGCAAGTTTGTAATTGGCGCATTCGGTGGCGTACTCGGTGTCGGTAAAGCAGTTATTTCAGGCGCGCTTTCGATGCTAACAATTTTGGTATTAACGCTGTACTTCCTTGCCGCTCTTCCAACTGTTACGCAAGATGCATACCGTTTGGTACCTGCAAGCCGCAGAGCTCGGGTTGCAAAGATCAGCGATGCAATTATTTTTAGAGTTGGTGCCTTCGTTGGTGGCCAGATAACAATTTCTTTCTTTGCCAGCCTATTTATCTTTATACTCGGAATCGCGCTTGATCTGCCTTATAAATCTGCGTTGGCTTTGGTTGTATTCGTCTGCGGTTTGATTCCACTTATCGGCCACTTCATTGGAATGACAATTGTTACTTTAATTGCTCTTACTGATTCGCCTTTAATTGCAGCAATCGCCCTAGCTTCATACATTATTTATGTGCAGTTTGAAAATTATGTACTGACTCCAAGGGTTATGAAGCGCTCACTTTCGATACCAGGTCTTGTGACAATTATTGCTGCGCTGATTGGAACATCACTTCTTGGTTTAGTTGGAGGAATCTTGGCTGTGCCATTGGCTGCTGCAGCACTGCTTATTCTTGATGAAGTCGTTTATCCAAAAGCCGAAAAGAGTTAATACTCGGTCGTAAGCGGTAATCGTTCTGGTGCAATAATTTTCGTGATTTCAGTAAGAACGCGATAAACAGCCGGTTCGCCAACCCAGAGATGTTTTGCCCCGTCAACGTTAATTAAATTAATCTGTGGGATTGTTTTGAAAGCAATTGCGGCATCCGGCGGTTTTAAATAATCGTCATGCTCTGGAATTAAAGCTGTAATTGGTCGACCATCTTTTGCCCAATATTCCAACTCTTCTTGGCTGGTATTTGTAAGCGGTGGGCTAAGCAAAATTAGAGAAATAATTCGCGGATCTTTCGCATACTTAAGCGCTAGATCAGTTCCGAAGGACCAGCCCATTACCCAGAGTTTTTCAACTCCAACTTCATTAAATGCAAATTCGATTGCAGCTTCAACATCAAATTTCTCGGTAACTGCGCCACCAAATTTGCCCTCGCTTGTTCCGGCTTCAGAAGTTGTTCCGCGAGTGTTGAAACGAATAATTTCGATGCCAGCCATATGTGGCAGACGATTGGCTGCCTTCTTATAAATGTGGCTATCCATCATT
>CANKCX010000083.1 GCA_947480375.1 Actinomycetota bacterium | reverse complement strand
CTTTACGAAAGTCTTCACTCAAATATTTAAGGGTGTTGGGATCTGAAAAGGGAACAGTCGAAAGCGCGTTAGTTTTAATCCCTACGGTTTTACTTTTCTTAAGTGTTTTACAAATTGCAGCCTCTGTACTTGGACGTGGAGTAGCCGTAAATATGCTGCAAGGAGAAATTAGTAGAGAGGCTTTATTAGGAGCCCCAACATCGATCGCCTCCGAAGGGCTCCTGGGAACTAACAATGCGGGATCAAATACTGTCAGTCGAATTCCACTCCCAGGTGGTGGGGCAATCATTACTGGATCGCGAACAGTCTCGATTCCAAAATTAACGCCGTTAATTATTTCGCAGGATAAGTTCCTAGTAAACGGAATCGCAATTGACGAAAACTAGAGCCCAGGCACGTCTCTCGCGCTTCACACGTCTCTCGCACTTCACACGTCTCTCGCGCTTCATACGTTTCACACGTTTCTCGCGTTTTGTTGGCTTTGCGAGAGACGAGAGCGGAAGCGCAATTCTGGAATTCATCATGCTTGCTCTGCCTTTGTTTGTTCCGCTCGTAATATTTTTGACCAGCGTGAATCAGTCGGCTCAAATTCAGTACGAGGCTCGTAACTTCGCAAGGCAGATTGCTCGCGTTTATGTAACCAGCCCAAGTCAAGAAATGACTGGTGCGCGCATCAATTCGGTAATTGAGGCGTTTTCAAATACCTCATTCAAATTAAATAAGATTGATTTGCCGCCAAAAATCGAAGTGAATTGTTCGATGAATCCATGTTTAACGCCAAATGGAAAAGTAGAAATTAAAGTATCGCTATCTTCTCAAGCGACGGGTAAATCCGCAGTAGCTACAGCAATACAAACTGTTGACGCTTGGCGAAATAGCTAGTGTTCGGAAAATTTCTTGAAGAGGAGAGAGGATCGATCTCTGTTTTAATCTCTGGCCTTTACATTCTTGCACTAATTCTTTCGGTCGGAATAATTGATATTTCTGATTCTTTTCTCGCCAAACGTGAGTTACTTCAGATAGGAGAAGATGCTGTGCTTGTGGCATCGCACTCTCTTGATGAAAATAGATATTACTTGGATGCACCAAGTGCAATGAGTTTTTCAAATCCAAGGGTGCCAATCGATTGCGCTGCAGCAGCTATCGTTTTCAATGCAGAAATTAGCTCTAGAGAATTGAGAAGCGCCCCAATCTCTGTTTCTGGATGGAGCTGCTCTAATGATCAAATCACGGCAAGTATTAGTTCTGAAATCCGAGCAATCGTAAACTTTCCAATTCTCTCGAGCATCAATGGCGGCAAAATTAGGGTCGATGCAACTATTGGGGCCACATCAGAGATTGGCGGCGGATAGGCAATTGGAAAATTATTACCAATTCGTGCCATTACGCTTATCCCATGGCAGCTCGCGAATATCTCGAGGAAGTTAACGCACTTCGCGTAACTCTTTCAGCGATCGAGCAGGTCTTAAATCTTCCAAAACTGGAAGCCGATTTCAAAACATTAGAAGCTGAAGCAAGTGCTCCGAATCTTTGGGATGATCCAGAAAAAGCCCAAGTCGTAACAAGCAAACTTTCGAGAGTGCAAGCAACTCTAAATAAATCGAACACAATTAGACGCAGATTAGAAGACATTCCTTTGTTGCTTGAATTGGCTCAGGGCGAGAAAGATGAAGGAGCAGTCGCCGAAGCCGGAAATGAATTAGATGATGTAACCCGCGCTATTCGCGAACTTGAAGTTCAAACACTTCTAAGTGGTGAATATGATGATCGTGATTGTTTAATAACAATTCGTTCAGAAGCTGGTGGTGTTGAGGCAGCGGACTGGGCACAGATGTTGATGCGAATGTATTTGCGTTATTGCGAGCGCCATAATTTTAAAGTTGATGTATTGGAAACTTCATACGCTGAAGAAGCTGGAATTAAGTCAACAACTTTTCGAGTACATGCGCCTTACGCATATGGAACATTGTCTGTAGAGCAGGGCACGCATCGCTTGGTTCGAATTTCGCCTTTTGATTCACAATCGCGGCGCCACACTTCTTTTGCTGGTGTTGAAGTTGTTCCTGTTGTTGAACAGAGTGATCACATTGAGATTGATGAAAAAGAGTTGCGCGTTGATGTTTATCGTTCATCTGGTCCGGGCGGACAGGGAGTTAATACAACGGACTCCGCAGTGCGTATTACTCACCTTCCATCTGGAATTGTGGTTTCTTGCCAAAATGAACGATCACAGATTCAAAATAAGGCAACCGCAATGGCAGTTTTGCAATCCAAATTATTAGAACGACGTCGCCAAGAAGAGCGAGCCCGATTAGATGCACTCAAAGGTGATAATTCTGGTTCTTGGGGAAATCAAATGCGATCTTATGTATTGGCTCCGTATCAAATGGTTAAAGATCTTCGAACAGATTTCGAAGTTGGTAATCCATCAGCAGTTCTAGATGGTGAAATCGATGGCTTTATTGAGGCCGGAATTAAGTGGCGCAAGAGCACTGATTAATTAGTTACGCGTAAATTAAAGAAATCTCTCAGCCTTTTTCGCGCGTATTTCCCCGCCGAATTGGGGGTTCCTGCCTAAACTTCAGATATAGGCATAGAGAGAATGAATCAATTTCGAAGCAATCTGGTTAATTCCCGGTTATTCACTTGAATCTATTTTCGAACCTGCGGAATCGACTTTTAAAGTATTAGCGAGTAATTAAAGGAGGCGCTCATGATTCGTTTTGAAAATGTTTCAAAGATTTATCCAAAACAAGATCGAGCTGCACTTGATTCAGTAAACATTGATATTTTAAAAGGCGAATTTGTCTTCCTTGTTGGTCTCTCTGGTTCAGGTAAATCAACATTTCTTCGCCTTGTGCTTCGCGAAGAGAGGCCGTCATCCGGAGAAATAATTGTTGCCGGCAAAGAGCTAAATACGTTATCGGCCCATAAAATTCCTGAACTTCGCAGACAAGTTGGAACCGTGTTCCAGGATTTCCGACTTCTTCCAAATAAGACAGTATTTGAAAATGTGGCTTTCACGCTTCACGTACTTGGTTATTCGCAGAAAGAAATTGATCGCGAAGTCCCAGAAGTTCTTGAACTTGTTGGGTTAGAAGAAAAATCAGATCGAAAGCCTTCAGAACTTTCAGGTGGCGAACAGCAACGCGTTGCAATTGCCCGGGCATATGTAAGTCGCCCAGCAATACTTATTGCAGATGAGCCAACCGGAAACTTGGATCCGGCAACTAGCGTTGGAATTATGAAACTTCTCGATCGGATTAATCGTGAAGGAACAACAGTTGTAATGGCAACGCACGATTCAAAGATTGTAGATTCGATGCGCAAACGTGTAATTGAACTTGAAGGCGGACATGTAATCCGTGATCAGGTTCGCGGTGTTTATGGATATGCGGGATAGGGGACACCAATGAGAGCTGGATTTCTTTTTAGTGAAGTAAGAATTGGTCTTCGACGCAATTTAACAATGACATTTGCCGTGATGATTACCGTTGCAATTTCATTGACTTTGCTAGGTATTGGTTTGCTTGCTAATTCACAAGTGCGGGTCATGAAAGATTATTGGTATGACAAGATCGAAGTATCAGTGTTTCTCTGCGGTTCACTTTCTGAAACACCTTCTTGCGCAAGTGGTCCAGTTTCACAAGAGCAGCGAGATTCAATCAAGGCTGATATCGAAGCGCTTCCAGTAGTTGACAAGGTTTATTACGAATCACAATCAGAGGCTTTCACTCATTTCCAAGAACGCTTTAAGGGATCTGCAATTGCGCAAAATGTGACTCAAGATCAATTACCAGAGTCTTACCGGGTGAAGTTAAAGGACCCAACAAAGTTTGCAGTTATGCAAAGTGCTTTTTCCGGGCGACCTGGAGTTGATTCGGTACAGGATCAGAGAAGTATTTTGGAGAAGTTCTTCAAACTTCTCGGTGTTCTAAGAGATGGCGCCCTTGCAATTGGTTTAGCAAGTGTTTTAACTGCCGCACTTTTGATAAGCAACACACTTCGAATTGCAGCATTTAACCGCCGACGTGAAACCGGTGTAATGAAACTTGTCGGTGCATCTTCTTTCTCAATCCAACTTCCATTCTTGCTCGAGGGTATTTTCTCGGCAATCGTAGGTTGGGTATTTTCAACCGGACTTTTGTCTGCATTCAAATTACTTGTTGATTCCAGAATTGCACCGCTTCTAAGTTTCACCAAGTTCTTTACCTGGTCTGATGTATGGGTTGCATCTGCACTCTTGCTGCTAACTGGCTTTGTGGTTTCAACGGTTGCATCGATTCTTACCTTGCGCAAATATCTTAAGGTTTAACTCAACTATCTGAAGGTTTTACTCAACCATCTGAAGGTTTAACTCAACCATCTGAAGGTTTAACTCAACCATCTGAAGTCGCGCGCGGATATGCGGGTTTCTCGCCTAACTTTGCGAATTTGATACTTTGCTAGGAGAATTCGCAAATGCTTTCCCCATGGCAATCAATTGTTTCGCGACTTCGCAGCG
>CANKCX010000082.1 GCA_947480375.1 Actinomycetota bacterium | reverse complement strand
GAAGTCGGCCATGTTCTTTGGTAAAGAGCGTGATGATTCGATCTGCTTCCCCAAGTTTCTGGGTACGCAGAACAACTGCTTGATCACGGTAGACGGCCACGGTCGATACCGTAGCGATAATTAGGAGCGAAACCCTCGATTTACCGCAGACACGACGGCCTTAAGTGATGCGGTTGTAGTGCTTGGGTCGATGCCAACTCCCCAAAAAATTCTGCCCCCTACTTCACATTCAAGATAGGCCGCAGCTTTTGCATCCCCACCAGCGGAAAGTGCATGCTCGTAATAATCTAAAACGCGAACATTGATATCTGGTAAATACGCATTCATGATATTTACAAATGCTGCAATCGGTCCGTTGCCTGAACCAGTAAGTTCTTTAACAACTTCTTTCTCTAAAAGTTGAACAGTTAGATGTGCATCTTCATCTAGATTTGAAGATTGTGAAAGCGCCTTCAACTTAAAGCGACCCCACTTATTCTGCTCGGCTGGAAGATATTCATCTTCAAAAATCTGCCATAAATCAGCTGCGCTAAATTCGCCACCTTGTTGATCGGTGTGGTTTTGAACAACTTGGCTAAATTCAATTTGAAGGCGACGTGGCAGATCTAAGTGATATTCGTTCTTCATTAAGTAAGAAATTCCGCCCTTACCTGATTGCGAATTAACTCGAATAACTGCTTCGTAAGAGCGCCCAATATCTTTAGGATCGATTGGAAGATATGGAACCGCCCAAGTGATTTCGTGAACATGTTTTCCGGCGCTCTTCGCATCTTTTTCAAGATGATCAAGCCCCTTCTTAATCGCATCTTGGTGCGAACCAGAAAATGCAGTGAATACTAGGTCTCCGCCATATGGGTGACGTTCAGGTACGCGAAGTTGGTTGCAATATTCAACGGTGCGACGCACTTCATCTAGATCAGAGAAATCAATATGCGGATCAATGCCGTAACTAAAAAGATTTAGGCCAAGGGTTACAAGACAAACATTTCCCGTGCGCTCACCATTTCCAAAAAGCGTTCCTTCAATACGATCTGCTCCTGCCATGTAACCAAGTTCGGCCGCAGCAACACCAGTTCCGCGATCATTGTGCGGATGAAGTGAGAGCACGATTGAATCACGATATTTAAGATTGCGATGCATCCATTCGATTGAATCTGCATAAACATTTGGGGTTGCCATCTCGACTGTGGCAGGCAAGTTAATAATTGTCTTATGTTGTGGGGTTGGTTTCCAAACATCATTGACCGCATCACAGACTTCGACGGCGAATTCTAATTCGGTGCCGGTGTATGACTCAGGTGAGTATTCGTATGAAACAACAGTTCCTGGAACCGTCTTCTCATATTCCTTACAAAGTTTGGCGCCATCAACTGCAATCTTTTTTATGCCATCTTTATCTAGACCAAAGACCACGCGTCGTTGCAAAGTAGAAGTCGAGTTGTAAAGATGCACAACCGCCTGCTTTGCGCCTTTGATTGATTCAAAAGTGCGCGCGATAAGTGTTTCGCGGGCCTGGGTTAAAACCTGAATTATTACATCGTCAGGAATTAAACCATCTTCAATAATTTTGCGAACAAAATCAAAATCAGTTTGGGAAGCGCTTGGAAAGCCAACTTCAATTTCTTTGTAACCCATTTCAACAAGTAATTTGAACATCGCTAATTTGCGAGTCGAATCCATGGGATCAATTAACGCTTGATTTCCATCGCGAAGATCTACCGAACACCACTTAGGGGCAACTTCGATTCGCTTAGTTGGCCAAGTCCGGTCGGTTAGATCGACAGGAATAAATGGCGCATACCGATGGATCGGCATCGTCGATGGAGTTTGCTTTGGGAAGTTCATAACAGCCCAAGATTACCGCAACTTAAAGGACGGGCAGGTACCGGTTCAACTCGAAGGCGCTGACTTGGCGACGATAATCGGCCCATTCCGCCCGCTTATTGCGGAGAACATATTCAAATACATCTGCTCCTAAAGCTTCACGAACAAGTGAACTTGTCTCCATCGCAGTGATCGCTTCTTCTAAATTAGTTGGCAGTGATTCTGGATTAGATGTGGCTTTGAGTTCGTACTTCTCTTCAATTCCCTTAAGTCCTGCCGCCAAAATTACTGCAAAGGCTAGATAAGGATTGCATGCTGAATCTGGAGAACGAACTTCGACTCGAGTGCTGTTCTCTTTCTTTGGCTTGTATGCCGGAATTCGAACAAGGGCACTGCGATTGTTGTGGCCCCAATCAACAAGTGCAGGTGCTTCATCGCCGCCACTTAGGCGCTTGTAAGAATTTACCCATTGGTTTGTAATTGCCGTGAATTCACGGGCATGCTTCAAGATGCCAGCGATAAATGATTTTCCAACTGCAGAAAGTTGAAGTTCTGCGCCCTCTTCATGAAATGCATTCTCTTCACCTTTAAATAACGAGAAGTGCGTATGCATTCCAGACCCTGCATGTTCGGTAAATGGTTTTGGCATAAATGATGCATGGAAACCTTGATCGAGTGCAATCTCTTTTATGACATGGCGAAAAGTCATGATGTTATCTGCCGTTGTTAATGCATCTGCATCGCGTAGATCAATTTCTTGTTGTCCTGGCGCACCTTCGTGATGTGAGAATTCAACTGAAACGCCCATTGCTTCTAACATTGTGATTGCTTGGCGACGGAAATCATGCCCAACAGCAGAAGGTGTCTGATCAAAATAGCCCGCAGAATCAACTGGAATCGGTGCAACATTTGCTTCAGCTGCATTTTTAAATAAGAAAAATTCCATCTCTGGATGTGTGTAACAGGTGTAACCCATATCTGCGGCTTTGCGCAGAACTCGCTTCAAAACATTTCGAGGATCTGCTGGTGATGCTGAACCATCTGGCATCGTGATATCGCAGAACATTCTTGCTGCACCCGGATTCGCAGTGCGCCATGGAAGAACTGTGAAACTTGCTGCATCTGGTTTTGCCAACATATCTGATTCAGTTATACGCGCAAAGCCTTCGATCGCAGAACCATCGAAGCCGATACCTTCTTGAAATGCACTCTCTAATTCCGCTGGCGCAATTGCTACGGATTTTAGAAAGCCGAGGACATCGGTAAACCAGAGTCGAACAAATCGAATTCCGCGCTCTTCTAAAGTGCGCATTACGAACTCTTCTTGCTTGCTTATTTCATCACTGTGGGAAGTCATGCCCGAGATACTGCCAAACTCTTGTTACGGGATTGTTACAGGCCGTGGGCCGCAGCAACCGCCTGATACTTAATCTTGCCTTCATGCACGTTTAGGCCCTTACCAAGAGCTGGGTCATCAGCGCAGGCTTGTTCCCATCCCTTATTAGCAATTGCGAGCGCATATTTAATAGTTGCGTTGGCAAGTGCCGCAGTGGATGTTGCCGGAACTGCGCCTGGCATATTTGCCACACAGTAGTAAAGCGAATTATGAACTTTGAATGTTGGGTCTGAGTGCGTTGTTGCCTTGGAACCTTCGAAGCATCCACCTTGATCAATGGCAACATCGACCAAGACTGAACCTGGTTTCATCTTTGCAACCAGTGCATCGCTTACTAATTTAGGTGCCTTAGCGCCATGAACAAGTACGGCTCCGATTACTAAATCTGCCGCCATGCATTGCTCTTCAATCGCATAAGCCGATGATGCAATTGTCTTGACCTGGCCATTGAATAGTTCATCTAAATAACGGAGACGATTTAAATCTAAATCTAAAATTGTTACATCCGCGCGCATTCCGTGAGCGATGGTCGCCGCTGATACTCCCACAACGCCACCACCAAGAACTACAACCTTTGCAGGGGCTACACCCGGAACTCCCCCAAGTAATACGCCTCGTCCGCCTTCTGGTTTCTGCAGCGCAGTTGCACCCACCTGTATTGACATTCGGCCAGCAACTTCAGACATTGGTGCAAGAAGTGGAAGTTGGCCATTTAGTTCTACAGTTTCAAAGGCAATTGCAGTTGTACCTGATTTAATAATTGCATCTGTGCATTCGCGTGAAGCGGCAAGGTGCAAATAAGTGAAGAGGATTTGCCCCTTACGCATTCTTGGATATTCGGCAGCGATTGGCTCTTTAACTTTAAGGATTAAATCAGCCTTGGCCCAAATTGCTTCGACATCAGCAATGATGCTCGCACCAGCTGCTATGTAATCTGCATCAGTAATTGCTGATCCAATACCGGCGCCAGCTTCGACAATTACAGAATGCCCCGCCTTAACGAGTGCGTGAACACCTGAAGGGGTAGCTGATACGCGGAATTCATTATTTTTAATCTCTTTAGGTACGCCTATAATCATGTATCTAGATTACTCAGAAAAAAGTGCGGCACAAACCTTGGGGTGCAGCTCTCTACGCATATTTGCAAAACTAGATGGTGGCCAACCTGCCGCATAAACCCGGCGAAGAAGCAGCGCTAGCGGATATTTAGGGTCATCCTGCAATGCCTGTTCGATCGCTTTGATTGCAATACTCGCATCGCCCTGCTCATAACTAATTGCTGAATAAAGGGCTG
>CANKCX010000081.1 GCA_947480375.1 Actinomycetota bacterium | reverse complement strand
ATTCACCAAGGCCAACAATATGAAGGGCGAAGAAGAGCGCGCTAACTAAGACTAAAAATTCACCTAACCCAAAGCTAAAGCCATTTAAAGATAAGAGCGCCAGGCCGAGCGTCGCCATGAATACGGCAAACCATTCGATTCGGGTGATATTTTTCTTAAGAAATATTGCTGCAACAATTGGCGTAAGTACGACATAAAGTCCGGTGATAAATCCTGTGTTGGAAACTGTTGTGAGAGTTAAACCAAAAGATTGAAAGATGTAGCCACTGCCCAGAAAGAAACCGACGAGCGCGCCTTTCTTGAGAAAATCTCGATTAAAGCGGCGCAAGACCGAGGGCTTTAAAATAATTAGAAAGATTGTTGCGATTGCAAAGCGCCAGGTTAGAAAAGAGTTCACATCTAGACGTTCGAGCGTTCCCTTCATAGAAGTGAAGGCCCCACCCCAAATTGCGGCTACCGCTGTGAGCATTACGCTTGAGAAAATCTTGCTCTCTTTCACTTAATTTTCGCTCTCATCTTTGCAAGTAGGGCAATTTCCTCGCCATGTTTCTCTTCCATTCCAGGTGTTTCAAGAATTAGTGGCGCATTCTTGGCAACCGGATGAGCAAGCAACTCTTCGAATGGCTTGATTCCAATTTCGCCATCGCCAAGGTTTTGGTGTCGATCCTTTAGCGCGCCGCAAACATCCATCGAATCATTTGCGTGAATAAGCTGGATCCGTTCAAGGCCAACTAATTTAACTAGAAGATCTAAGGTCTCGGTCATGCCACCTTTTTTGGAAATGTCATGTCCGGCTGCAAAAACATGGCAGGTATCAAGACAGACTCCAACTTTAGGATGCCATTCCAAAGCTTCGAAGTAATGAAGCAAGTCATCTAATTTTTTAACTAAGGATTGACCTTGTCCGGCAGTTGGTTCTAGTAACAACCAAGGATCTTCATCAGTTAATTTATTTAGAACTGGCATCATGCCTTTTTTAATCTGCTTCCAAGCTTTATCAACATGATCAGCATCAACCGCAGATCCGGTATGAATTACCGCGCCCTTTGAACCAATCTCTTTTGCTCGCTTCAAGGAATATGCAGTGGATGCAACTGAATTTTCATAAGTAGCGACAGTTGGGGAGCCGAGGTTAATTAAGAATGGTGCATGAACATATGTTTCAATATCTAATTCCAGGGCTTTATCTCTAAATAATTTATCGGCTTCAACATTGGCATCTGGCATCGCCCAACCTCTTGGGTTTGATGCGAATACTTGAATAGCTTCTGCCTGAACTTCTTGGGCATATGCAATTGAACGCTTTGCCATTCCGCCCGAAGTTGGGGTGTGGGCACCCAATCTCGGAAGTTTAGTTGGGCTGGCCATTGGCAAACCCTAACTCATAGCTAGGAAATTATTAGCCTAAAGTAATTGTGACTGTCGAGCCAGGAGTTACGGCAGTGCCTGATTTCGGAGAGATATTAGTGACAGATTTCTTCTTTCCAATATATTTGAAATTCACCTTAAATCCGAGATCTTCCAAGATTTTGGCAGCCGCCATTTTTGACAGGGAATACACATTTGGAACATAAATCTTTGAAGGTCCTTTTGAAACGACCAAGATAATTTTTTCACCTTTTGCGATAGATGAGACATCATTTGGAGTTTGCGAAATCACTGTTCCGATTGGAACGCTATCGCTGTATTCGTATTTGCTACTAACAATTAGACCGGCCGAGGTTAGTTCATTCTGGGCTTGATCACTTGTCTTGCCCTGATAATTTGTCAGCGCAACTTGTTCGATGCCCTTGCTTACAATTAAATCTACGGTGCTATCTTTTCTTACATCTGAACCACTTGCCGGACTTCCATCAATTAATAGTCCTGCCTCTTGATCTGCACTGAATTTTTCAGTGACGCGACCGGTCTTTAATTTTGCCTCACCAAGCGCTGCAGTAGCTTCTTCGATAGTTAAGCCCGCCAAATCGGGAACTTGAATTCGCTCTTTACCTTTAGAAATTATTAAGTGCACTGTGCCGGCAATCGCCACGCGCCCACCACCAGCAGGGTCTGATGTAATGACCTTTCCCTTTGGTACATCTTCGCTGAAGACAGACTGGGTTATATCGGTTTTTAATCCGAGTTCAGCAACAGTTTTAGTTGCCTGCGATTGTGACATTCCGGCAAGTGAAGGAATAGCAATTTTGTTACCTGGTCCAGAAATCTTGTACCAACTCGTGGCAATTATTAGCAAGACAATAAGGAGGGCGATCGCTCGGTTTCGTTTTACTCGAGTTGAAGTTTTGCGCTTTCGCTTAGTTTGAGCAGTTGTACTCTTCTTAGCGGAATTTGATTTTTCGCGCATGACATTGCCCCTCTTTAGATCTATCTGAGTTGTTACACTTTTTAGAATATCCAACTTGCTACGTTTCTTCTTCTCAATTCTGGCTTTAGGAATCGGAATATCAAGCTCAAGGCTCATCTGACGACGCTTTGGATCCAACTTAGAAAGTAAGGCTAAAACCTGTTCTTGCATTGCGCCGGCATCTTTAAATCTCTTATCCGGATTGTTGGCAGCCGCCTTTAGAACTATTTCATCGAGTTCGGCTGGAACGCTCGAATTTAGCGTCGAGGGCGCAGGAATATTCTCATTCACATGCATATAGGCAATCTGGATAGGAGTATCACCATCGAAAGGTTTCTTACCAGTTAACATTTCGAATAGCACAATTCCGAGCGAGTAAACATCGCTTCTTACATCAGATACGCCGCGTTGTACTTGCTCGGGGGATAGGTAGGAAACACTTCCCAAAATCACACTTGATTCAACTGTAAGAGTTGAACCGAGTTCTGGACCTTTTGCTAATCCGAAGTCGGCAATCTTTACCCTGCCATCTTTTGAAATCAAGATATTTTCAGGTTTTATATCGCGATGCAAAATGCCATGTTTATGTGCCGCCGACATGGCAGAGACAACTGGTGCGAAATAACGCAAAGAATCTGTTACACCTAATGCGCCTTGGTCATTAATAACATCTCGAAGAGTAAATCCCTCGATGTATTCCATGACGATAAATACGGCAGGAACCCCACCTTCATTCCAGCCCTGATCTTGAATTGCAACAATATTTGGATGTGAGAGCGTTGCAGCCGCTTTTGCTTCGCGAATAAATCGATTTACGAAATCCTCATCGTTAGCCAGATGCGGATGCATAATTTTTACTGCAACTTGTCTATCAAGTCGTAAATCCAAGGCGTGATAAATCGTGGCCATGCCACCAGCAGCGACCACCTTCTGGAGTTGGTAGCGGTTATCGATTATTTCGCCGGTTAAGTCGGACACGCTTAAATCTTAGACAGTGGCCTGCCCACTTAAGCGGTAATCCGCGCTCTTCTTTGTGCCTTCTTTTTCAAAATGTGAGTTTTGTGCCACTAAGAATGCGGGCATGTGGTCGGCGACGCCCGGACCATCGCGTTTTAAAACTCTCGCCAAACCCTCTTCTATGGGGACTTCAATCCAGATACCCATCGAAACTAATTTACGAATAGCGCTCTGACCGGCGCCAACTCCTTCAAGAATTAAGTAATCAGGTGCTGGAAGTTCTATCAAATCATCCAAGCTATTTGTCAGCCAGTTATAAGGCCTAAAAGCTAATTTAGATTCGCTTTTAATTCCTTGCAGTATCGCTTCAAGCTTTTTCGTGAGATCCGAAGTTAGCGTCGAATCCCAACCTTCATATAAATCATCCATGTGAAGAGTTCTAGACGATTGCAATCCGCCGCTCAATTCCTTAGCCAATGTGGTCTTGCCGGATCCGGCTGGCCCATCAATGGTAACAACTATGCAATCTCCACAGGCGGGCTTTAGTGATTCTAAATTAGTTTTAATTCTGCTTAGCTGCTGCTTCACGTAGCCATCGCTTCCATCCGCCAACCGCAATTAAGACGAAAATAAAGTAGAGGATTGCTGTTAAATATTGTTTGCCATGCCAATACTGGTAGGTATAAACCGCATCTACAACAAACCAAATAATCCAACTCTCATAGCGTTGTAAAACCATCAGCAGCTGTGCGATACAGCTTCCAACAAAGCCGAAGGCATCGGTTAAAGATGCCGCAGCTCCGATTTTCTTAAGAATTGGGTAAAGCGCAAACCAAGATATTAAGTATGCGATTGCCCAAATTTGAACTTCCTTGCGAGTTAATTTTGCAGGTTTTGCACCCTTAGGTCCCCAGCCAAACCAACCAGCAATTGCTCCGGCGATAAATATGAATTGTAGAAAACCACTTGCATAATATTTCCATTGAAAAAATAGCGCCGCATACAGAAGAGAACTAACGCTCCACCACGGCCAAGTTTTGCGAGGTCCATAAACTCCAAGCCAGACACCTGTAACTGAAGTTAGAAATGCAAGAAGTTCTAGAAGAGATAGCTCGTAACCCCAAGCCGTAAAAACTGTAACCATTAAATTCATCGATTAACCCCTTTCCAATTCGCATTACCGAACTGGTACTACGGTCGATCTGAATTTCAGATCCTCT
>CANKCX010000080.1 GCA_947480375.1 Actinomycetota bacterium | reverse complement strand
GAAGCGCCGCTCTATCAAAAATGGTTATTAGCTGGTTACTTCACAGCAGATGCAAAATCAACGAAACCGCCTTTCACAATTGTTATTCCACCACCAAACGTCACTGGAAGTTTGCATATTGGTCACGCGTTAGATCACACACTTCAAGATGTATTAATTCGCATGAAGCGCATGAAAGGTTTTGAAGCGCTCTGGCTTCCGGGCATGGATCACGCAGGTATTGCAACGCAGAACGTGGTTGAAAAACAATTAGCAGTACAAGGTTTAAGTCGTCATGATTTAGGGCGAACAGATTTCGTTGCAAAAGTTTGGGAATGGAAAGCCGAATCTGGTGGCTTAATTCTTGACCAGATGAAACGTCTTGGTGATTCTGTTGATTGGTCTCGCGAACGCTTCACAATGGATGCCGGATTATCAAAGGCAGTACTAGAGATTTTTAAGCGACTCTACGATGCAGAATTAATTTATCGCGCTGAAAGAATTATCAATTGGTGCCCAAGATGTTTGACCGCTCTTTCAGATATCGAAGTTGAACACAGCGATGATTCTGGAGAATTTGTTCAGGTTAGATATGGCGATGACGAAGTTTCAATAACTGTTGCAACAACTCGCGCCGAAACAATGATGGGCGATGGCGCAGTAGCGGTTCATCCCGAAGATCCTAGGTATAAAGATTTAGTGGGCAAGAAAGTGTTGTTGCCACTCGTTAATCGAATGATTCCAATTATTGCTGATGAATTAGTTGATCCAGAATTTGGAACAGGCGCAGTTAAAGTAACTGGCGCTCACGATCCAAATGACTTTGAAATGGCGATGCGCCACGGAATTGAAATGCCAATCATCATGAACGAGCACGGCGTTATGGCTAATTCGGGAACAAGATTTGATGGAATGGATCGTTTCGAAGCGCGCAAAGAGGTTGTTGAAGAACTTCGCAAGATGGGCCGAATCGTTTCGGAGAAGCGCCCATATGTACACGCCGTTGGACATTGCCAACGTTGTGACACAACTGTTGAACCAAGACTTTCGAAGCAGTGGTTCGTAAAAGTTGCACCACTAGCAAAAGCTGCCGGCGATGCAGTTCGCGATGGTCGAATTAAAATTGAACCCGAAGAACTTGCTCCAAGATATTTTGAGTGGATAGATAACATGCACGACTGGTGCATCTCTCGCCAACTTTGGTGGGGACATCAGATTCCGGTTTATTACGGACCAAATGACGAAGTAGTTGTTTGTGGTCCAGATGAAGTTCCACCTGCTGGTTACACACAAGATCCTGATGTTTTAGATACTTGGTTCTCTTCAGGCTTATGGCCATTTTCTACTCTGGGTTGGCCCGATAAAACAGATGATCTTGCAAAGTTCTTTCCGACCAGTGTTTTAGTTACTGGTTATGACATTTTGTTTTTCTGGGTTGCCCGTATGGTCTTGCTTGGTTTATTCGTAACAGATGGCGTTGCGCCTTTCCACACAATTGCACTCCACGGTTTAGTTCGTGATCGCTTTGGAAAGAAGATGAGCAAGTCTCGTGGCAACACTGTTGATCCAATCGAGTTTATGGATAAGTACGGATCAGATGCACTTCGTTTCACACTTGCACGTGGTGCAAATCCTGGAACCGATCAGGCGATAGCCGAAGAGTGGATCGGCGGGTCTCGTAACTTTGCAACCAAGCTTTGGAATGCCTCACGTTTTGCAATCATTAATGGCGCAAATATTGATGGTGAAGTACCGGCTTTTGATTCTCTAAATGCAATTGATCAATGGATTCTGACTCGCCTTGATGAAACAGTTGAATCGGTTGATTCACTTCTTGAGAAATTTGAATTTGCTAAGGCTTGCGAAATTATTTATCACTTCGCTTGGGATGATCTTTGCGATTGGTATCTAGAACTTTCTAAAGCAACTTTTGCTGCCGGGGGATCAGAAGCAGAGGATTCAAAGCGGGTATTGGGTCATGTATTAGATCAACTGCTTCGCTTGATGCATCCAACGATGCCATTTATTACAGAAGAACTTTGGTGTTCATTCACTGGTGGCGAAACCCTTGTTACAGCTGCTTGGCCGAAATTTAACGCCGAAAACCGTAGCGAAAGCTCAAAAGAAATTGTTGCGGCGCTTCAAGATTTAACAACCGAGATACGTAGATTTAGAAATGATCAAGGAATTAAAACATCTGCAAAGGTTGGGGCTAATTTCGTTGGGCTAGATTCACTCTCAAATTATGAAGCTGCGATTCGACATGTTTGTCGCATTGAACCAATTACGGGAAGCGCCAGTGCGTCAATTGAAGTTGGCAAAGTTAAAGTTGAATTCGATTTAACTGGCGCAATTGATGTTGTGGCCGAACGTGCTCGTTTGACTAAAGATCTTGCTACGGCCGAGAAAGATCGAGCAACCGCGAAAGTTAAGTTAGAAAATGAAGGCTTCATGGCTAAGGCGCCAATTGAAGTTGTCCAAGAAATTAGGGAACGACTTGCACAGACCACCGCAGATATTGAAAGTATTACTGCCCAACTTGCGGCGCTTCCAAAACAGTAATGACAACTCCTGAAGATTTAGAAGTTATAAAAGTAATCGAAGCTGCGCTTATGAAGCGCTGGCCAGAAAGCCAAATAGAACCTTCGCTCGATCGTATTGCCGCGCTTGTCGATGCACTTGGGTCTCCGCAACTTTCATTTCCAACAATCCACGTAGGCGGCACCAACGGTAAGACCAGCACGACAAGAATGATTGATGCACTCTTCTCGGAATTAGATTACCGAACCGGACGTTTTACCAGCCCACACCTAGAGAGTTTCCTGGAGCGAATTTCAATAAAGGGCGAAGCAATTTCTGCCGCAGAGTTCATTGCAACATATAACGACATTGCACTCTACTTAGATTTAATAGATAGCAGATCAGATACCGCAATTTCATATTTCGAAGCACTGACGGCGCTGGCTTTTGTTGCATTCGCCGAACATCCAGTTGATATTGGAATAATCGAAGTTGGAATGGGCGGGGATTGGGATGCAACAAATGTTGTGCAGAGCGCAGTATCAGTAATACTTCCAATCGGATTAGACCACACTGAATATTTAGGTGAAACAATCGAAGAGATTGCACGCACAAAGGCTGGCATTATTAAGCCCGAATCGCATGTTGTATTGGCTGCGCAAGAACCAGAAGTTGCACGAATCTTGCTTGAGAAAGTTGCTGAAAAATCTGCAATTCCATATCGCGAAGGCCTTGAATTTGCGCTGTTACGTCGTGACATCGCCGTGGGCGGGCAATTACTTTCAATCAGAGGTGTTCATGGTGATTACACCGATATTTATTTACCACTGCATGGCGCGCATCAAGCCGCGAATTCTGCAGTCGCTATCGCTACTGTCGAGGCATTTGTTGGCGTTAAGTTAGATGAAGAATTAGTTCGATCAGCATTTATGAAAGTGGCCTCACCTGGTCGCTTAGAAATCTTGCATCGTGATCCAACTGTGATTGTTGATGCTGCCCATAACCCGCATGGTGCAACCGCACTGGCCGATACTTTGCGCACCGAATTCGATTTCGAATCAATCTTCTGCGTACTTGGAATCCTCGGTGAAAAAGATGTGCAAGGTGTCTTGAAAGCACTAGAACCAGTTGTTGATCGCCTAGTTGTTACTAAATCAGATTCTCCAAGAGCGCTTCCGGTTGCAGAATTATTCGCCCAGGCTGTTGCGATATTTGGCAACGAGCGAGTATTCAAAGAGGATGATTTAGCATCGGCTATTACTTATGCGATGGAACAAGTAACACTTATAAATCAGGTTAGCGATGGCGTAAGCGCAGTTGTGATTACGGGTTCTGTTGTAACGGCTGGATCAGCACGGGTAATCTTGAAGCGAATTGGGAGAGCTGAAGAAAAATGAGAATTCTGGCATCAGCAGTTTTGACGATGGAAGCATTTGTAATGGGATTCGCAATTCTCCTTGCAATGGGTGAACACAGTGGCGGCGCACTTGCATTTGGTGGCGTAATCGCAATCTTGGTTTTGCTGAACGCGGGCTTAATGAAAAAGAAAATTGGCTGGGTAATCGGTTCAATTCTGCAAGTTGCAATGATTGGTTATGGCGCAATTGTGACTCCGATGTATTTTATGGGTGCACTTTTTGCAGCGCTTTGGATCGCGGCATTTGTAGTGGGCCGAAAGGGTGAGGCGATTCGGGCCGAGCTGCTTCGCCAGAAACCCCTTAAATAGCTTCTTGCCTAGGGCAAAATCTGGCAATTAAGAACTTTGGCTAGGTCGCATTAGACTGACGCCCGTGAATTCCCAGAAATTAGAACGCACCCTAATCCTCGTCAAACCCGATGGGGTTCGTCGCTCATTGATTGGCGAAGTTGTTCGCCGCATTGAAACTAAGGGATATCAAATCGTTGGTTTGAAAATGATGACACCAACTCGTGAAATATTGGCAAAACATTATGCCGAACATGAAGGCAAGCCATTCTATGAACCGCTTTTAGAATTTATGTTGTCAGGTCCAATCGTTGCGATGATTGCTGAAGGCAATCGTGTAATCGAGGGTTTCAGAAAATTAGCTGGAACGACTGATCCAACAACTGCCGAACCAGGAACTATTCGCGGT
>CANKCX010000079.1 GCA_947480375.1 Actinomycetota bacterium | reverse complement strand
TTCTGTTCGTGTTACTTACTAGCGGGAGCTAATAAGTGGGTATTAATTATTTAGTGCTCGTCCGCCAATGCACCGGCGATGAACAAAGCTGTTAGGAGTGTGAAGATGTAAGCCTGTAGGCATTGGACCATGAACTCGAAGAAGGTCATTCCAATACCAAATGCAAAAGCGAAAGGTGCAATTAACTTAAGACCAATTACGCCCTTAAGCATGTGATCCCCGCCCATAATGAAAACAAGAAGTAGCAAGTGGCCAGCGAACATATTTGCAAAGAGACGAAGTGAAAGAGTCAGTGGGCGAACCAAGAAGAATGTTGCAACTTCAATTGGGGTCAGAAGAATATAAACAAACTTTGGAACTCCTGGCATAAATGCAATGCCCTTTAGATATTTTCCGAGTCCTTGCTTCTTGATTCCAACATAGTGGAAAACTATGAATGAGAGGATTGCTAGAACATATGGGAATGAAACGTGAGACATGGCTGGGAATTGAAGGAAAGGCACAATTCCAAATACGTTATTTGTCAGAATAAAAGTAAATAGTGTGAATAGGAATGGCACGAATCGCATGAATTCGTGGCCAATAATTTCTTCACCGATTCCGTTGCGAACAAAGGCATATACAGATTCGCCAGCAAATTGCAGCTTGCTTGGAACTACAAGCGCTTTGCGTGAAGCAAGTATGAAGAAAACTGAAATTAGAACTACTGAGAATAAAACTAAAAGAATTGGTTTTGTTGTGAATTCGTTATTTCCAAAAACTGGTGGGAGGTTGAAGTCGGCGGTGCTAGGTGGGACGAATCCTTCACCTGTCTCGGCAAACGCGAACTTACGCACACACACTCCTGAACCTAATTGGAATTCTGGCGCAACACTATTAGGAGTCCGCCCAAATCCAAAACTGAAAAGTTGGCTTAATTACGCCCAAATCGGAGCCAGGTCAGGTAGAGCGATGAGCCCGCCCCAAGAAGTAGGCCACCTAGGAGGAAGAAGTTCTTGTCCAGCCAATTATCTAGCGCCCAGCCAATTCCGCCCCAAATAATGAGACCAGATATCAGGTACCCGAAGATCGACCACATTGCGCCTTCTTCATTTCCTCTGCCCATATCTATTCTCCTAAATCTTCGAAGCTCTTCGGTTGTGCGGCCTTAGTTTGCGGCAAAGGCAGTTGAAAGCGCAACTTCACAAAGGCACGGATCTCCCCCGCCAGCCAGGCTGCGGTGATTGCCAAGGCTGCGACGGCAAAAGTTGGGCGATCCACGCTCTCTGGTGAAGTCGTCTTTGTCACAACCAATAAAAGAGCGCCCATCAAAATCACCTTGGCAAAATAAGAGAACATCGCAAGTGCCATGGTGGCCATCGGATCTAAATTTGTTGAAATCTTTGAAATTAATAGATGAACCGAGAAATAAAGAATAACGGTGAAGCTGGCAAGTAGCGCGCCCCACAATCCTGATGAACCTCGAACGAATACACCAAGCAAAATACTAATTAGCGCAGTAACTATTGCCGGTACAAGTGCGCCGCGCCATAAACCAACTTCGGTTTGATCAGACATTTGATTTCACCAAACTCTTTCTAATTAAAGCTATTGAGAAAATTAGGATCAAGGCACCGACTAAAGCGGCAACCCACAATGGCGCAAATGCTGCAACTACAGTTGGGAAGGCAAACATTGCGGTCCATGAATAAAGAATTGCAGAAGTTCTTCGATGAGAATTTCCCATTGAAAGTAATTTGTGATGAAGATGTTCTTTATCTGCTGCAAATGGCGAACGACCAGCACGAACTCTTCGAACGATCGCCATTCCTAAATCGATTAATGGAATTGCCAAGACCGTGAATGGAAGTAGTAACGGCAGAAGCGTTGTACTTGAACTCTGATTAGTAATTGCATTTACATCGATCTGCCCAGTCAATGTAATTGCCGCGGCCGAAAGCAGCAGCCCCAAAAACATGGCGCCTGAATCCCCCATAAATATCCGAGCTGGATGGTAGTTGTGGGGCAAGAAGCCAATACAGATGCCGATAATTACTGCAGTTATTAAAGAGGGAGCGCCCGCACGATTTAAGCCATTTACAACGGCGAGCAGATAGGAGAAGCCGAAGAAAGCCATTGCGCAGATTGCAACAATTCCTGTGGCTAAACCATCTAAGCCGTCCACAAAATTGACCGCATTGATTACAACCATCACAAATAAAATAGTTATTAGTTGTCCGATACTTGGAGGCAAAATATAAATTCCGTTAATTGGCAGCCAGAGAATTTGAACTCCGTGAAGCAAGAGAATTCCACCAGCAACTGCTTGTCCCGCAAATTTAGTGATTGAATCAAGATCGTACATATCATCTAGTGCGCCCAGAATCATGATGAAGGTTCCGGCTAAGAAAATACCGGTAGCTTCGCGGCCAAAAGATTTTGAAACAAGCGGCAGATGATTTACAACTAAGAAAGTTACTGACATCGAAATCCACATGCCGATTCCGCCCCATCTTGGGGTTACGACTGTGTGGGTATCTCTAGAACGTAAGTGAATAAATGCGCCAGCCTTCATCGCTAACTTTTTGATAAATGGAGTTATCAAATAGCAAAGCGTCGCAGCTAGTGCAATGGTTAAGAGATATTCGCGCACAGATTTTTATCTTGCGTAGATTGGAAACTTCGCAGTCAAAGCATTAACTTCGCTACGAATAGTCTTTGCTGCGCTGTCATCGCCGCCATCTTTAATTGCGCGGGCAATAAGTGAGGCAATCTGTGCCATTTCTGGCGTTCCCATACCTTGAGTTGTTGTGGCTGCAGTTCCTACGCGAATTCCACTTGTAACTGCTGGGGTTTCTGGATCGTATGGAATTGCATTTTTATTTAGAACAATTCCTGATGCACCGCATCGTTCATCCGCAATTTTTCCGTTGACGCCAGTTGAGCGAATATCGATAAGAGCAAGGTGCGTTTGAGTGCCGCCAGATACTGCGCGCATGCCCTCTTTTTCTAGGCCAGCTGCAAGTGCCTGAGCATTGATGATTACATTCTTGGCATAAGTTTGATATTCAGGTGTCGCACATTCTTTAAGTGCAACTGCTTTGCCGGCAACCGCGCTCATGATTGGGCCACCTTGCATTCCTGGAAATACTGCCTTATCAATTGCTGCAGCATGTTCAGCCTTTGAAAGAATCATTCCACCGCGTGGTCCGCGAAGAACTTTATGAGTAGTGAAAGAAACAACGTCAGCATATGGAACTGGTGATGGGATCGCCTTTCCGGCGACCAGACCAATGAAGTGAGCAGCATCTACCCACATGATTGCGCCTACTTCATCACAAATTTTACGAACCGTCGCGAAGTCGATCAGGCTTGGATATGCAGTTGCACCAACACAGATCATCTTTGGCTTATTTGCAATTGCGGTATCGCGAAGCTCGTCATAATCGATTAATTCATCTTCTTTACGAACACCGTAAGAAACAATGTTGAACCACTTGCCCGAGAAGTTAACTTTTGAACCATGAGTTAAATGGCCGCCATGTGGAAGTGACATTGCAAGAACGCTGTCGCCTGGCTTGGTGAATGCTTGGTAAACCGCAACATTTGCACTGGCACCTGAATGTGGCTGCAAGTTTGCATGTTCGGCACCGAAGAGTGATTTCGCGCGTTCGATTCCAATTACTTCAACTTTATCTACCTCTTCGCAACCGCCGTAATAACGCTTGCCTGGATAACCTTCGGCATATTTATTCGAAAGCGTTGATCCCATCGTTGCTAGAACTGCAGGTGAAGTGAAATTCTCACTCGCGATTAATTGCAGGCTCTTCTGTTGGCGAACTAATTCGCTAAGAAGCACCGCAGCAATATCTGGATCTTGCGCCTGAAGTGCATTGAAGTCTGGGCCGTAGAAGGCTTCGCTAGTTTTCTCAGTCATGGCAGAACCTTATTCGTTGGCTAGTTCAATTGCCGAAACGACTTTCCTTAAATCCTCTAATGTGAGCGCCCCAACCCGGGTTAAAGCCAGATTTTCGCCCTTCTGCGCAACCACAGTCGAAAGTGGGCCAGGTGAAATTGTTCCAATATCCAGCGCTGCCAAATCATGGGGATTTGAAAATCCCAGAACTGGCGCACTTCCTGCCAAGCCCGCAGATGCAATTGCAAGTGGTCCGGTCTCGCCAATAATTTCAAGAACTTGTTCTTGATCTGGAATTCGAACTGCAAATTCTTTTAGCGCTCCACCATCACCAAGATCCCAGTTAAGGGATTGGCTCTGATTTAATTGAAGTGTTAATAAACCAGGCCAGAAAGCTTTAGCTAACTCTTTTGCGTCAGCACTTACGCCTTGTGCAATTCCACTTAAGGTTTCAACTTTATTGATAACAACTTGGGCTGCGATTCCGGCTGGATCATTTCGTAATTGATGTAACCGATTTACTGCTGCCAGGCTAAATGCATCGCAGGCATAAACATAGCCGTGTTCCAACGGAAGAATCACTACTTCCCCACGCTTTAGCGCTGCTATAACTCTGCTCTTCATGCCAGATTCTCAATCGTTTTTGCAAGTGCGCCATCAACAAGTGCATGTATCGAAGTTCCTTCGGGCAGATAATCTTCAGAGAAAATCTCACCGCGTTCGTGAATTGCCGAAACTAA
>CANKCX010000078.1 GCA_947480375.1 Actinomycetota bacterium | reverse complement strand
CGTAGTAAGCCATTGTTTACGTCTGGCAGAAGCTTTATTGCCATCAGTCATAATTGTTTGAAGCAAGCCCATTACATTGCTGCCCACGCCATATCTAACTGGTTCCACGTGAGTGTGTTCATCCGGAAAGAATGATGAAGTAATTGCAGAACCTTGGCTGTAATCAACATCGCGATTTTGCATTAAAGCACCAGTTAAGGCCTCGCTATTTGTTCGCGAAAGTTTCCCAAGTGCAGCAGAAAGTTTAGGAAGCAAGCCATCGCTCGCCATTCGATGCAGTAATTTTTGGGTGTTGTAAGTACCAGCCGCAACTATCACTTGGTTTGCAGTAAAAACTCGGTTGCGACCAAACCACGAAGAACTCTTGCGAGCATAGATTTTCCAACTCCCATTGGCTAACTGTTCAATCTTTGTAACCGTGTGTTCAGCAAATACTTGTGCACCAGCACCTTCGGCCAAACCAAGATAATTCTTCGGCAACGTATTCTTTGCATTAAAACGGCAACCTGTCATACAAGCACCGCATTGCATACATCCTTCGCGCATTGGACCTTTGCCACCAAAGAATGGATCTGCACTTTTTATTCCTGGTCCATCACCGAAATAAACTCCAAGTGGCGCCATTTTGAAAGTGTGACCGACTCCCATTTCGATTGCAGCTTCTTTCATCGCAGCGTCGGATGGTGAGAAATAAGGATTATCTGCAACGCCCAACATCCGTGATGCTTGGTCATACCAAGGTAAAAGTTCGGCCTTCCAATCAGTTATGTGCTTCCACTGCTTGTCATTGAAATAAGTATCGGGTGGAATATATAAAGTATTTGCATAAACAAGTGATCCGCCACCGACTCCGGCACCGGCAAGAATTAAAACATCTGGCAGTGCATGTATCCGTTGAATTCCCCGAAGCCCAAGTCGTGGTGCAAATAAGAATTTAGAAATTCGCCAAGAAGTTTTAGGAAAGTCTTTATCTTTAAATCTTCTTCCAGCTTCTAAAATACAAACGCGATAGTTTTTTTCAGTTAACCGAAGTGCACTTACTGATCCGCCAAAACCAGAACCAATAATTACGACATCGAAATCGCGTTCCATGGCTTATTCATACCAAAGTTATTGCTCTGGGGCTAGCACTCAAAGAATTTAACTGAGCAATATGTTTACGCTCAATTACTTAAATGGTGCGCCGCTCCACAGTTTAGAAATTGGAATTTCACATTGTATTTAGAGGAAAATCTGCACTAAGAGATAGGAGAGTGCCAATGAACGCACTTGATTTGGCCAGATGGCAATTCGCCATCACAACCGTGTACCACTTTATATTCGTACCAATCACAATCGGATCAGGTTTCCTTGTGGCTGGTTTACAAACAGCTTGGTATCGAACCGCAAAAGATAAATATTTGCGCGCTACTAAATTCTTTGGAAAATTATTCTTAATTAACTTCGCAATCGGTGTTGTCACAGGCATCGTGCAGGAATTCCAATTCGGTATGAACTGGTCTTCTTACAGTCGCTTTGTTGGTGACATCTTCGGAGCCCCACTTGCAATGGAAGGTCTGCTCGCATTCTTCCTCGAGAGCACATTCCTTGGATTGTGGATCTTCGGATGGGATCGCCTATCAAAGAAGGCGCACCTTGCAACAATTTGGCTAGCTGCAGTTGGAACTTTGTTATCTGCATATTTCATTCTTGCTGCAAATGCCTTCATGCAACATCCAGTTGGTTATGTATTTAACCCAGATACTGGCCGCGCAGAATTGAAATCAATCGTTGCTGTTCTAACCCAAACCACCGCAGTATCGGCTTTCTTCCACACAATTCCCTCAGCGTTCTTAACAGCTGGTGCATTGTTTGCCGGAGTAGCTGGCTGGATGGTTCTTAAGGGCCGAGATGCAGAAGTTGCGCGCCCAGTTATGAAGAGCAGTTTGATCGTAATGATCGTTGCTTTCATTTTCGTAGGCGCTACTGGCGATTGGTCAGCACGAGTTATGACTAAGCAACAACCAATGAAGATGGCTGCTGCTGAAGCGCTTTATGACACTAAAGCAAATGCCCCATTCTCACTCTTTACAATCGGAACTCTTGATGGCAGTAAATCTGTATTCCAGATTGGCCTACCTTCAGTTCTCTCCTTTATGTCAACAGGTGATGTAAATGGAACTGTTGAAGGTGTTAATGACCTGCAAAAGACTTATGCGGAGAAGTACGGCGAAGGAAATTACACACCAAATATTCCACTTGCATACTGGTCATTTAGATTGATGATCGGCTTTGGTGGGATCGCAGCGCTATTCGCTCTGCTAACACTTTGGTATATGCGCAAAGGCGGATTGCCCCGCGGCAAGTTCTACCTTCGCACAATGATTGCTCTTCCATTCCTACCAATTCTTGGTAACTCATTCGGTTGGATATTCACTGAAAGTGCCCGTCAACCATGGGTTGTCTTTGGATTATTCAAGACCGCAGATGGCGTAAGTCCTGGCGTAAGTGCCGGAAGCGTCCTCTTCACAATGATTACATTCACTCTTCTATACGGAGTCCTTGCTGTCATTGAATTCGGATTAATGGGTCGCACAATCAAAGTTGGCACCGATATGACACCGGTCCAAAGTGGCGAATCTAAAACACTGACAATGGCTTACTAAGGAGGGATGAAAAATGTCATTCAATTCAGTTTGGTTCATACTCATAGCCGTCCTATGGATCGGTTATTTCATTCTCGAAGGCTTCGACTTTGGTGTCGGTATTCTGCTAAAGGTTGTTGCTAAGAATCAGGCCGAGCGCCGTGCAGTTCTAACAACACTCGGACCACTGTGGGATGGAAATGAAGTTTGGTTACTAGTAGCTGGAGGTGCAACATTCGCTGCATTCCCAGAGTGGTATGCCACCTTATTTAGTGGCTTCTATCTCCCACTATTCCTAATTCTGGTCTCACTAATTGTTCGTGGTGTTGCATTTGAATATCGCAGCAAATACGGCAAAGCCCAATGGCGTAATCGTTGGGATAACGCAATTGTTGTTGCAAGCTTCATCCCTGCACTTCTCTGGGGCGTTGCCTTCGCAAACATTGTTCGCGGTGTTCCACTTGAAAAAAGCGCAACTGGCGCAATTGAATATGCTGGTGGCTTCTTTAACTTGTTAAATCCATATGCCCTAATCGGTGGTTTAACTACCCTCTCACTTTTCGTGACTCATGGCGCATTCTTCTTAGCCCTAAAGACCGAAGGTGATATTCGAGTACGTGCAAATGCAATTGGAATCAAGATGGGTCTAGTAACTGCAGTTCTTGCAGTTGTATTCCTAGGTTGGACACTTGCAGCACTTACATCAAAGGCCAGCGTTGTAACTGGTTCTTTGATCGTTGTTGTTTCTTGGCTTGCAGCACTCGCAGCGAATTACAAAGGCCGCGAAGGTTGGGCTTTCCTATTCTCAGCAATAACAACGGCCTTCGTAGTTATCACTCTCTTCTTTGGTCTCTATCCAAACGTGATGCCAAACATCACAGCAGGTGGACCAGGGTTGGATATCTTCAATGCATCTAGTACTCAATACACCCTGAAAGTTATGACAGTGGTTGCCGCAGTAATGACACCACTAGTTCTGATTTATCAAGGTTGGACATACTGGGTATTTCGCAAGCGTATAAATCCAAATCAGATTGCTAAGCCAGAATCTGGCGTATTGGATTCTATTAACGCGTGAGACCTATAGATCCGCGGCTACTGCGATATTCGCGCAGCAGCCGCGGTTTTATTTTCACAACCGTAGTGCTCGCGGTGTTGAGCGCAGCAGCAATAATTGCTCAGGCGTATCTGCTTGCTTCCATAATTACGCGCTTCTTCGCGTCACAACAGAGTTTTGCTGACAATAGAAATTCCATTTTTGCTCTTGCCTTTATTTTTGCATTTCGCGCTGGGCTCTCTTTTGCGATTGATCGAATTTCAGCCGCTGCAAGTTCCAAGATGCGCAACGAATTACGCAGTCAAGTAATGGCAAAAGTCTTAGATTCTGGGGCACGTGATGTTCAGGAACTAGGCAGCGCTGGGCTTTCAGTATTAATCACAAAAGGCATCAACGATTTGGATGGCTACTTCGCAAAGTATCTTCCACAATTATTTATAGCAAGCACTGTGCCCATTGCGGTTGGCTTAACTATTGCCTCGCAAGATTGGCAAGCTGGTCTCATAGTCCTTGCAACAATCCCATTAATCCCAGTTTTCGGAGCCTTAATCGGGCGCTTCACAGCAAGTGCAACTGAGAAAAAATGGCGCACTCTTGGAATCTTAAGTACTTATTTTCTAGATTTATTAAGTGGCCTTACTACGCTAAAAGTTTATGGCCGTCGCAAAGTACAAAGCGCAAAATTAAAAGAGGTAGGCGATGCCTATCGCAGAGAAACTATGGCCGTTCTTAGAGTCTCGTTTCTATCTTCGCTGGCTCTGGAACTAGTTGCCACGCTGTCAGTTGCACTTCTTGCAGTTTCTATCGGACTGCGACTTGTAAGCGGTTCTATCGGGCTACAGACCGGGCTCTTTATTCTTGTAATCGCGCCCGAGGTTTATTGGCCAATCCGCCAGGTTGCAGGTTATTTCCATGCTGCAGCTGATGGAATTGCAGCATTTGAAAAACTTTTCAAAATTCTAGATCGCAAACATGTAGATGCCGGTCGTGATTTCAAAAAGATTTCTGCAATAACTTGGAGCCAATTAAGTATTGAAT
>CANKCX010000077.1 GCA_947480375.1 Actinomycetota bacterium | reverse complement strand
CGCCTGTCTCACTCGGAGATTATTCGGCTGGATCAAATCACGTTTTACCAACCGGGGGATGCGCGTGCCATTCGAGCGGGCTTTCGGTTCAAACTTTTCTAAAAGGTATGAGTTTTATCGAATATAACGAAGCTGCCTTTAGAGATATTTCGCCAAATGTAATTACTCTGGCTAATTCTGAAGATTTGCCGGCACATGGCGAAGCTATGAGTGCTCGATTTGAAGAGGGCAAGTAATGAATCTTCAAGCTAATTCCTGGCCAGAATGGTTACCGATTCGATCAGAATTATCTGATCTAAAACCTTATGGCGCGCCACAAATGATTGATGTCACCGCGTTGAACACAAACGAGAATCCCTATTCCTTGCCAGCGGCTTTAGTTGAAGAAATGCTGCAAACGCTCCCTGAAATCTTGACTAATTTAAATCGCTATCCAGATCGAGACGCAAATAAATTGCGTAGCGCACTAGCCGAATATATAAATACCAGTTCACAAAGTTATTTTTCAGCAAAGAATATTTGGGCAGCAAATGGCAGCAATGAAATTTTGCAGACAATCATGCTTGCCTGCGGTGGGCGAGGAGCCCTGGGTTTCATCCCGTCGTATTCGGTACATCCACTCATTGCCAAGGCAACCGGTACCAGTTGGAAGTCTGAAAATCGGGATAGCGAATTCAATCTCGATTTAGCTGCTGCGAAATCTCAAATTCTGCAAGCTAAACCAGGTCTTACTTTTGTCACGACCCCAAACAATCCAAGTGGTTCCGCTACGCCTTTTGCGCAGTTGCAAGAGCTAGCAGAAGCAACTCGATCAATTAATGGCCTGCTAATTGTTGATGAGGCTTATGCCGAATTCTCCGATGAAATTTCTGCTGTAACTTTGATTTCCAAGTATCCAAATGTTGTTGTTGTGCGAACCATGAGCAAGGCATTTGCATTTGCAGGAGCCAGAGTTGGCTACGCGGTCGCTGATCCAGCCTTGATTGATGCGATGTTAATTACAAGATTGCCGTATCACTTAAGTTCAGCAACTCAGGGCCTGGCCTTAGTTGCATTGAATAATTCAGATATTTTGCTCGC
The DNA here is from genome assembly GCA_947480375.1 of Actinomycetota bacterium. GTDB lineage: Bacteria > Actinomycetota > Actinomycetes > Nanopelagicales > Nanopelagicaceae > AAA044-D11. The sequence continues at coordinate 3,783 of CANKCX010000077.1, read as the reverse complement.
CGAAGTAGATGCGCTAATCGCCGAGAGATCTCGAGTTGCAAGTGAACTCGAAAAAATGGGCTTTGCGGTCGTACCGAGCAGCGCCAATTTCTTATTGTTTAAGGGCTTCACCGAGGAATCGGCAATTGCCTGGAAATCTCTGGTTGATTCTGGAGTTCTAGTTAGAGATGTCGGACTTGCAGGCTATCTACGAGTAACTATTGGACTTGCGGCAGAGAACGAGAAATTTTTAGCAGCTATCGCGGCACTTAAGCCATAATTAGCTATCGCTTCACTGAACGATAACGGTATCGAGGGAGAAAAATGAGAACAGCCCATGTTGTACGAGCAACTAAGGAATCAAGCGTTGATGTAAAAATCAATCTCGATGGTTCAGGTGCGATTGATATCGACACCGGAGTTCCTTTCTTCGACCACATGCTCTCGCAACTCGGAAAGCATGCCGGTTTTGATTTGACTGTTAAAACTAAAGGCGATGTTGATGTCGATTCGCACCATACTGTTGAAGATACTTCACTTGCATTTGGTCAAGCGCTTCGTGAAGCGCTTGGAGATAAAGCTGGAATTCGCCGTTTCGGTGATGCCATGGTTCCGCTAGATGAAGTGTTAGTACAAGCAGCAGTCGATCTATCTGGACGACCATATTTGGTTCATAGACAGCCTGAAATAGTCGAGCTGATTGGAACTTTTGATACAACTCTTGGACGACATATTTGGGAATCCATTGTCGCCGAAGCCAGAATCGCATTGCACGTTCGCGTATTAGAAGGAAGAAATGCGCACCACGTATTTGAAGCACAATTCAAAGCGGTAGCAAGAGCGCTGCGCGAAGCCTGCGCAATTGACAATCGAGTAACTGGTATCCCATCAACTAAGGGCGTTCTTTGATCGCAATTCTTGATTATGGATCTGGAAATCTACGTTCCGCAGAACGTGCATTCCAGCTTGCGGATTTAAATGTAATTGTCTCTAGTGATCCCAAGACATGCATCGATGCTGCAGGTTTAGTCGTGCCCGGAGTTGGTGCATTTGCTGCATGCATGGATCAATTAAAGAGCGTGGGCGGCGATGAAATAATTAACACTCGCATGGCGAAAGGTAAGGCAATATTTGGAATCTGCGTTGGGATGCAAATTCTTTTTCAAAGCAGCACCGAAAAACAGAAAAGTTTAGGGCTGGGAATTCTTCCGGGGAACATAGAAGAAATTACTGCGCCTGTGCTTCCACACATGGGCTGGAATACCGTAAGTGCGCCTTCAAATTCTAAATTGTTTGAAACAGTGGCCGCCGATTCTTTTTACTTCGTACACTCTTACGCAGCCAAAGAAAAAATAGATGGCGCAGTAAATACAATTGCTAATTATGGCGAGGATTTTCTGGCTGCAGTTGAGTTCGAGAACGTTGTAGCAACCCAGTTTCACCCCGAGAAGAGTGGGGAAGCAGGAGCAAAACTAATTTCAAATTGGGTGGCATTATTGTGAGTAAGAATCGGTTAGAACTACTTCCAGCGATTGACGTTAAGGCAGGTCGCGCAGTCCGCTTGGTTCAAGGCGAACTTTCTCAAGAGAGCCAATATGGCGCTCCACTTGATGTTGCTCGCGATTTCGTATCCAAGGCGGCAGAGTGGATTCACTTAGTAGATCTTGATGCTGCATTCGGAATCGGAAGCAATTTTGAATTATTGCGCGATGTAATTGCTAGCGTCGATATCAAGGTTGAAATGTCTGGCGGAATTCGCGATGACGAATCTTTAAATCGCGCACTTTCGACTGGCTGCACCAGAGTAAATCTCGGTACCGCTGCGATCGAAGATCCAGAATGGACCGGAAAAGTTATTTCACAACATGGTCCAAGAATTGCAGTCGGATTAGATGTTCGAGGACACACACTCGCGGCACGTGGTTGGACCCGAGAAGGTGGAGATTTATTTGAAATGATCGCAAAGTTAGATTCCTACGGTTGCACCAGATACATAGTTACAGATGTTGCCAAGGATGGAACTTTAACCGGACCAAATCTGCAGTTACTAAGAGAAGTTTGTGCTGCAACTAATACGCCAGTTGTTGCAAGTGGTGGCGTTTCAACGCTGCAAGATTTAATTGATCTTAGAGATCTGACTCCCATTGGAATCGAAGGTGCAATTGTTGGGAAGGCGCTTTACACCGGAGCTTTCACGCTAGAAGAAGCTTTGGAAATTGCTGGCAAATGACTCTTGCAAAGCGAATAATTCCTTGCCTTGATGTTGCTGGTGGGCGAGTAGTGAAGGGCGTCAACTTCAGAGATTTAGTTGATGCAGGAGATCCGGTTGAATTAGCGAAGAAATATGATCGCGAAGGCGCGGATGAATTAACTTTCTTAGATATATCAGCGAGTGTTGAAGAGCGGGCGACAACTCTTGAAATTGTAAGACGCACAGCAGAACAAGTTTTTATCCCACTAACTGTTGGTGGTGGAATTCGAAGTGCCAATAGCGTTAATGAATTACTCCGTGCAGGGGCAGATAAAGTTTCAATCAATACTGCAGCAATTGCGCGTCCAGAATTAATTAACGAAATTGCAGATCGCTTCGGCAACCAAGTTTTAGTTCTTTCGGTCGATGCTAGAAGAGCGGAGACTAAATCTGGGTTTGAAGTGACAACTCATGGTGGCCGCGAAAGTTCTGGGCTCGATGCACTTGAATGGATCGAGGCGGGAATTTCTCGTGGAATCGGTGAGATTCTTCTTAATTCGATGGATGCAGATGGAACTAAGGCTGGGTTCGATTTGGAAATGCTCAAGGCAGTTCGCGCGATCTCAAGTGTTCCGGTTATCGCCAGTGGAGGAGCCGGGCGAATTTCAGATTTTGGTGATGCAATTAATGCGGGGGCGGATGCAGTCTTGGCCGCGAGTGTCTTTCACTTTGGTGAATTGACTATTTCTGATGTGAAGAAAGATCTGGCACTACGGGGATTTCCAATACGCACTTCGCGCTAAATAGGGGAGAATAGGTCTGTGCTCAAGCTTCCAGATTCAATCGCGAACCGCCTAGCTGCGGGAGAATTGATTGCAGCCATCGCTCAAGATTTTGAAAATAAAGAAGTTTTGATGATTGCATGGATGAATTTAGAGGCGATGACAAAGACGTTGAAAACAAAACAGGCAACCTATTGGAGTCGAAGTAGAAATGAAATCTGGTTGAAGGGCGAAACATCTGGACATTTTCAAGAAGTTAAAGCAATAAGTTATGACTGCGACAGCGATGCCATATTGCTGCAGGTATTACAGATTGGATCTGCCTGTCACACCGGAGAACGTAGCTGTTTCCATAATCAGATTGAATTAGCATGATTGAAATTTTGGCTTTAATTGTTTCATTGCTGGTAATTGGATATTTAATTGTTCGAATGTCACGGCGAGGAATTTCAAAAAAATATGATCGCAAACCCGAAAATTCTTGGAGCGCGCTTAATGAGGGGATTGACCCAACGATATGAACTCTATGAATTTGAATCTCATTAATAGGTATCAACCTTGGCTTACCTTCGCTTCGCGAATGATTCTCGGTGGCGTGCTTGTAGTTGCAGGTGGGCTGAAAGTTACAGATCCATATGGCTCGGCGACTTCAGTTCGGGCGTATCAAGTTCTTCCTGTAGATCTGGCAAACCTTTTAGGTTTTGTACTGCCATTCTTTGAGGTTGGGATTGGCATATTTTTAATTGTTGGAATTTGGGTTCGGTATGTGGCGATTCTTGGTTCTGCTTTGATGATCGTATTTATCATTGCGATTTCGCAGGCATGGCTTCG
>CANKCX010000076.1 GCA_947480375.1 Actinomycetota bacterium | reverse complement strand
TAAGAAAGTCACCAATTGCTTGGGCTCGCTTAATGATTTCATCAGAAGCAGGAAGGTATTCAAAAGTTGCGCCAGGTTTTGGATCTGCTAAAACTCCTGAATTGAATACACCACCGATTGTTATGTCGACCTTGCGTTCTAATGCAAGCGGGAATAATTCATTTTGCGCACTTTGGTCCAATAGCGTGTAACGACCAGCTATCAGTGCAAGATCTAAATCAACCTCTTTTATAATTGCCATAGCTGCGTCACAAAAATTAATTCCGATTCCAATTGCTTTAATAATTCCTTGGCGTTTTAGATCTGCCAGAACTGGGTATGCGTTATTTATTGCTTCGGGAATGTGATTTTCGGCATCGTGCATAAGTGCAATATCAATATGGTCTACACCTAATCTTTCGAGGCTATCGTTGAAAGATTTTTTAATGCCCTCAACTGAATAATCGAAGACCGGCTGAATATGTGGATCGGCATCTGGAAACCAGGGGACTGGATCAGCTTTTTCGACACGTTCTAGAATTCGACCAACTTTTGTTTCAAGAATAAATGGCGCAGATACTCTGCTTAATACTCGCCCAAGTCGTTCTTCAGAAAGACCATGTCCATATAGTGGAGCGGTATCGAAATAGTTAATTCCTTCGGCCAGCGCTGTTTCGATTAAGTCGTCACTCTCGCCATTTTCAACCGACTTAAATAACCCTGCAAGTGGCGCAGTTCCAAGACTTAATCGGGAAATCTCAACAGGTACGCGCTTCATTCTCACTTTTTGGCTATGACGCGACATGAAATTTATCGTATAGGATTTTTACTAATAAGCGAAGAGTTCGATTCCTAAAATTGCGAAGGAAGAGCATGCCGAAGATCACTGGATTCAAAACAATCGATGTCAGATTCCCAACTTCAAGAGGGCTAGATGGCTCGGATGCTATGAATAAAGAACCGGATTATTCGGCCGCTTTAGTAATCCTAGAAACAGATGACCCAAACCTTCAAGGACATGGTTTTGTATTTACTTGTGGTCGCGGAAATGATTTGCAGTGCGATGCGATTGCACTTCTTGCACCTTATGCAGTTGGCCGCGATATTGCTGATTTAGCAAAGAGCATGGGCGAATTTGCAAAGAGTTTAGTTAGAGATTCGCAAATTCGTTGGCTGGGCCCAGAAAAGGGCGTTACTCAAATGGCGGCTGGCGCGGTTATAACAGCAGCATGGGATTTAGTAACCAAGCATGCAAAGAAACCGCTCTGGAAATTCTTATCAGACATGTCACCAGAAGAGATCGTCGAGTTAATTGATTTCCGATACATAACTGATGCACTGACACCTGATGAAGCTTTGGAAATATTACGTAAGGCGCTTCCAAATAGAGCAGCAAATGAAGCGAAATTAATTGGCGAAGGTTTGCCGGCTTATACAACTACACCTGGTTGGCTTGGATACAGCGATGAGAAGATGGTTCGTCTCGCTAAAGAAGCAGTTGCAGATGGCTACAAATTAATTAAATTGAAATGCGGCGGAAGTCTTGAAGATGACAAGCGCAGATTGCGTCTTGCCCGCGAAGCTGTTGGCCCAGATATCAAAATTGCAATTGATGCCAATCAAGTTTGGGATGTAAACCAAGCCATTGAATGGATTAAAGGAATTGGTGATGTAAATCTGCATTGGGTTGAAGAACCAACAAACCCTGATGATGTTTTAGGTCATGCCGCCATAGCCAAAGCAATTGCACCAGTACGGGTTGCAACTGGCGAACATGGAATGAACCGAATTATCTTCAAGCAGATGCTTCAAGCTAAATCATTTTCATTTATGCAGATTGACGCGACCAGAGTCGCCGGCGTAAATGAGAACTTGGCAAATATCTTGATGGCTGCAAAATTTGGAATTCCTGTGTGTCCGCATGCTGGTGGAGTTGGGTTATGCGAAATGGTTCAGCATCTTGCAATGTTTGATGCAGTTGCCGTTTCTGGCCATCATCCTGATCGGGTCGTCGAATTCGTAGATCACCTACACGAACACTTTGTTGTACCAACCGATATTCAAAATGCTCACTACATGCCGCCAATAAAACCTGGCGCAGGTTCTGAAATGTTTGCCCAAACAATCGCTGATTACACTTTCCCTACTGGAAAAGAATGGATAACCGCATGAGCACAGAGTTCGCAGGATTAACCGCAGTAGTTACAGGAGCAGGTTCAGGAATTGGATTAGCAACCGCAAAGATCTTAAAAGATCGAGGCGCAGATGTTTATGGGTTTGATTTAGCTGAAGGCGGAATGTCTGGTGTCGCAACTTGGATCCAATGCGATGTTGGCGATGATGCATCTGTAACTAAGGCTTTCGAGGGAATTACTAAGTTAGATATTTTGATTAATAATGCCGCGATAAGTGCAGTGGGAACCATTGAAGCGAATTCATCTGAAGAGTGGATGAAAGTCATGAATGTAAATGTTCTTGGAATTGTTCGCACTTCTAAATCAGCATTACCACTGCTTCGTAAAAGCAAGAGCGCAGCAATCGTAAACACATGTTCTGTTGCAGCAACTGCTGGAATTCCAAAGCGTGCGGTTTACAGCGCATCAAAAGGCGCAGTACTTTCACTAACTCTTGCAATGGCAAATGACCACATTGTTGATGGCGTTCGGGTTAATTGTGTAAACCCAGGAACTGCCGATACGCCTTGGGTGCAACGTCTGCTTGCTCAAGCAGCAGATCCTGCAGCCGAACGTAAAGCGCTTGAAGCGCGTCAACCACTTGGCAGATTAGTTTCACCAGAAGAAGTTGCAAGCGCTATTTGTTATCTTGCAAGCCCACTTCAAGGTTCGACAACCGGAACATCGCTAACTGTTGATGGCGGAATGCAAGGGTTACGTATTCCTAAGTAGTTTTACTGAGTTTTCTCTTCAAGTATCAGCGAGACTGAATTAATGCACCATCTTTGATCTGTCGGAACGTCGTAGCCTTCACCATCAAAGACATGGCCAAGATGTGAACCACAATTTGCGCATCGAACTTCGGTGCGAACTCGCATTCCAAGTGAGCGATCTTCTATTAATTCAACTGCATCATCAGAAGTTGGTGCATAGAAAGATGGCCAACCACAACCAGAATGAAACTTAGTTTCACTTCTAAATAATTCGTTTCCACAAGCTTTGCATCGGTAGCTTCCAACTTTTTCGCTATCTGTGTATTCACCAGTAAATGGTCGTTCCGTCGCGCCATGGCGCAGAACTTCAAATGAGGTCTGATCGATTTCAGCCGCTAATTTGGCATCATCGATCTGCACTGGATATTTCTTATTCTTGCCAATTTCTCCGGACATGTGGGCATATTACGCAATGTCGCAAAGAGCTGCCATATCTAGAAATATATAGAATCAGCCCATGCGTAAATTGCTTAAACGGATCAAGAAGCTTTTTGCCGACCGTAAAACCTGGGTTCGACTAATTGTTGTATCTGCAATTGCATCAGGTATTGCCTGGCAAGTTGGCGACTTACTTATAAAAGATGGTGGCGTAGTTGCTGCAATTATCTGCGCACTAAGTATTCGGATCTCACTTTATAAATCGGTTCGTGAAGGATTTGGTCAAATAGTCGGAACAGCGATTGGCGCTGGTGTGGCTCTTGCCTGTGTCTCGCTCTTTAATTTTGGAATTATTTCTGTGTCTATGACAGTTCTACTCTGTTCTGTTGTGGCACGAGCTCTCCATTTAGGTGAAGTTGCTTCAGTGAATGTGCCTGTAACTGCGCTTATTGTTATTGGTCCAGGTTTAAGTGAGAGCACAGCATTTTCAAGACTTTCCTCAACTTTAATTGGTGCGGCAATAGCGATCTTGTTCTCATATTTTTCTCATGCAAAGACGCCAGCTGCACGTACCGTTGACAAAATTAGTTCACTAGCAAATAAATGTGCGAAGTTATTGGGCGAGATGTCAGAAGGAGTCGCTGCCGGTTTTACGCAAGATGAAGCTGGAAACTGGTTAGCCAAAGCGCGGTTATTAGTCGAAGAAATTCCTGGTGTCCGAGCCCAAGCACTTGAAGCGCGCGGATATGCAAAGTGGTTTCCAACTGCAGAAGTTGATGAAGCTGAAGAACTTTATGTTCGAGGTGTCGCTGTAGAACATACAGTTGTGCAGGTTAGAACTATTGCGCGTACGCTCTTTGATTCTGCAGTTAAGAATGGAATCGCCGAAGAATCTAAACGAGATATTGCACAGGCACTTTCTGCGGCAAGTTATGCAGTTAGTTCTAAAGCAGAACAGATAAAAACTGCTGAAGGTCTCGCTGAATCAAGATCTGCAACTGCTGATGCAAGAATTGCTGGCGCTGCACTTGCAGATTCATTAATGGAAGCTTCAGATAAAGTTGATCAAGAACAAATCGTTCGTGGAATTTCATTAGTATCAAATATCGCAATCATTGCTGATTCACTTGATGAATCTTCACCTGCACTGCATGACGTCGTCACTCCAGGTGAACCCACAATGAATCAAGTTCTTAAAGTTTCACCAATTGAACAGGGTGCGCGATTTGGTTCGCGGATTGCCAAGCCATTTATCTCGCTTAAACGGCGATTTCGTAATTACTTTTAAGCCAAAATTTCGCCCAACTCGCGAGTCGTTGTAGGCTCACCCTCTACTTCTAATGCCCCCCTAGCTCAGTCGGTAGAGCGTTTCCATGGTAAGGAAGAGGTCAACGGTTCGATTCCGTTGGGGGGCTCGGATAAACTTATTTCTAAATAAATAAGTATTTCCAGTTCAATCCTTGGCGGGATAGCTCAGCTTGGTAGAGCAAACGGCTCATAATCGTTGTGTCGCCGGTTCAAATCCGGCTTCCGCTACTAGAGATAAACGAGCAATTTTCGTAAAACGCGCAGGTTGAAGTAACCTAGCGCTCTTAATTAAGAAGGAGCACCACTATGGCAAGCAAGAGCGCGGATGTACGCCCAAAGATCACTATGGCCTGCGTAGAGTGCAAAGAACGTAACTACATTACAAAGAAGAATCG
>CANKCX010000075.1 GCA_947480375.1 Actinomycetota bacterium | reverse complement strand
GACTGTTTCACTTTCGAATTGGAATTCAACTGGAATTTCGCCAGCTGCCATCTTGCAGAATAAGCAGTTCATTTAACGATCACCATCTCCCAATCAAAGCAGATATTGCGCTTAACGCTGCCCCGCCGGCATGCGCGCTTCGAAATACTTCTGGTCCAAGCGCTGCAATATGCGCACCAGCGCCCTTAAAGGATTCAACTTCGTTATCGCTCAATCCACCTTCTGGGCCAATGACAACGATTATTTCACTGAGATTGGCAAAATTGGATGAGATGATTTTAGAAAGTTTCGTCGCAGCAGATTCGTGCATCGCAATTATGGCAGTTGATTCACTTTCAATTTCAATTAATTCGCGTAATGATATTTGTTCAACAATTTCAGGTGCTCTAAATCTACGAGATTGCTTTGTTGCAGCGAATGCTGCGCTCTGCCATTTTGCTAGTGAATCCTTCTGCCATTTGGAAATACTGCGCTCGGCTTCCCAGGGAATAATTAAATCAACGCCAGATTCCACAAGTATTTCTATCGCCTCTTTTACTCGATCTGATTTCGGTAACCCTTGAACAACTACCAACTTTGGTGTTCTAGGTGCATCGAATCCACGTTCTAGTACTTTGGCGCTGAAACTTTTCTTGCCTATCTCAACAACTTCGGCGCGCACCCAAACGCCTTTGCCATCGCTAATTAATATCTGTTCACTTATCTCGGTACGCAAGACTTTAATTGCATGATGCGCTTCATCGCCATCGACTTCTATTACATCCGAATTAGAAAGTTCTTCAACCAAGAAGAGCGTCAACATTTAACGATTAAACGCATCTCTAAAGCGGCCAAAGAAGCCGGTTGCATGGCTGCCTCCGCGACGATGAATTTCGACATTTTCGCCACTTTCACCACGAGCTTTGGCTAGCGATTTAAGCAATTCTTCTTGCTCCTTATTTAATTTTCCAGGAGTCGCAACTTCAACATGAACAATTAAGTTTCCACGTCCATGGCCCCGTAATTTATTCATTCCTAATTCTTTAACCACGACAGTATTTCCACTTATGAAGCCCGATTTAATTTCAACTTCATGCGGGCCATCGAGAGTTTCAATCTTTACTTTGCAGCCAAGTGCCGCAGAGGTCATAGGAATAACTATCGAGATATGTAAATCATTGCCATCGCGTACTAAGAAATCATGTGGGGTTTCCACGATTTCAACATACAAATCACCAGCTGGACCGCCGCCTGGACCAACTTCACCAGCGCCACTCATTTGAATTCGATTTCCGGTTTCAACGCCGGCAGGAATCTTTATCGGAACAACTTTGCGAGAACGTACTCGCCCATCTCCTGCACATTCTCCGCAAGGATCAGAGATAACACTTCCGTAGCCCTGACAAGATGCACATGGTCGGCTTGTCATGACTTGTCCGATGATTGAACGAGTCACTTGTTGAGTTTCGCCACGACCTTTGCAGATGGCGCAAACACTTGGCTTAGAACCATTTGCACAGCCAGAGCCAGAACATTTGTTACATGCAACAGCAGTCTCTAAATTTAATTCGCGATCTGCGCCGAAACAGGCTTCTGCAAGATCTAGTTCAACACGAATAAGTGCATCTTGACCGGCGCGCATACGTGCACGTGGACCGCGGTTTGATGCACCTCCCCCGAAGAAGGCATCCATAATGTCGCCAAATCCAAAGTTCTGACCGCCGCCAAATTGTGAAAACGGATCTCCACCCAAGTCATAACGTTGGCGCTTCTCTGGATCGCTCAGAATTTCATATGCAGTTGTGATCTCTTTAAATTTTTCGGATGCACTTGGATCTGGATTTACATCAGGATGATATTCCCGAGCGAGTTTGCGATAAACCTTTTTAATTTCATCAAACGATGAATCGCGATCGACGCCAAGGGTTGCGTAATAATCAGCCATCTAAGCCTTTTCTCCTAAGAAGTGACTGATATATCTAGCTACGGTATTTACGGCCGCCATCGAACTCGCGTAATCCATTCGAGTTGGACCCAAAATTCCTAGTGCACCATGGTTCTGACTTCCGGTTCCGTAACTCATTGAAACCAAACTGGTTGTGCGAAGTGAGCTATCTATCTGCTCGTCACCAATTTTTACTTGCAAGGAAGTTCCTGCATCAGACAATAGGCGAAGCAGCACAACTTGTTCTTCAAGCGCTTCAAGAATTGGGTGAATTGCCATTGAGGCTTCTTGGGTTGATCTTGCCAAATTTGCGGTACCCGAAAGCACAACTTTGCTCTCGTCTGGATACTGAATAACCGCAACTTGTTTTGTAATTTGAGCAAGCAGCTTTGCAGTACGTAAAAGCACTTCATCCAAGTTATTTGCGCCATCTAAGAAATTTTCAATTGCTCGGCGCTCTGCGCTAGAAAGCGGTTTAATCTCAGCCAACTTATCCACGAATAATCGATAGCCACTATTGGTTGGGATTCGACCTGCACTGGTATGTGGTTGCTTAATCAGGCCTGCATCTTCTAGAACTGCCATGTCGTTTCGAATAGTCGCCGGTGAAACACCAAGGCCATGTCGTTCGGCAATTACCTTTGAGCCGACTGGTTCTTCAGTAGCTACATACTCGTCGACTATTGCCCGAAGAATTTCTAACTGACGATTTTGCATTGAAGATTCCAAATTATGCAATAACAAGCACTACTGAAAGCAGAACTAACAAAACTATTGCAGGGGCCGCACTCTTCATTTTGTTCGCCTTTGAATGCGCATAAACTGCGACACCCATTGCGATCCATAGAACTAAGTTAGCCAACCAGCCAATTAATTCTTCTGGGTATCTGATTGCATAAACTAAACCAACAGCAGCAACCGCTTCTACTAAACCAATTAAGCGAGCTACCCGATCTCCAATGTTTACATCACGAGTGCCTTCAAGTCCCTTTGGATTACCACTTAATTTCAGGGCGCCAGAAACTAGAAATATAACGGCCAATAGGCCAAGGAGAATGTCGTGAGCTAAATGCATGGGCAAACGCTACTACAACAAGATTTCGCGCACGATTCGATCTGCCATAAGGCGACCTGAAAGCGTGAGACTTATGCGCCCAAGTTCCCAATCTTGCGCGGAAAGTTGGCCACCAGTGAGATAACTCTCGAGTCTTAAAAGGGCGGCACTTGTAACAGAACTCTTCGAGATTCCTTCGGGCAATCGAATTTCAAGCATGACTCGCTCGCTCTCTTTCTCGCTATCACTCAATAATTCGCTATCCATAATTGGTGATGTGCTAGAAATTAAGCGCTCACGATATGCGGTTGGATGTTTAACATTCCAAAATCTTTTTCCATCAATATGTGAATGTGCGCCCGGTCCAAGCCCCCACCAATTCGAGCCCTGCCAATAGGCAATGTTGTGACGACATTCCCCGCCAGCTTTCGCCCAATTTGAAAGTTCGTACCAATTGAAACCCGCCTTGGTGAATTTCTCATCGGCAAGCAAATATTTATCAGCAGTCTGATCTTCATCCGGAATTATGATTTCGCCGCGCTTTACTTCAGCCGCAAGTTTGGTTCCGTTCTCAACAATTAAGGCATAAGCCGAAATATGTGTAATCGGAAGCGCTAAGGCTGCATCGATTGTTTGATCCCAATCAGCAATTGATTCGCCAGGAGTTCCGTAAATTAAATCCACACTGACTTGGTTAAAGCCAACTTCCCGGGCCCAAGTTGTGGCTTTTATAACGTTCTCTGGATTATGTGTGCGATCTAAAGTTTTTAGTACATGCGAACTTGCTGATTGCATTCCAAATGAAATCCGATTTATACCGGTATCGAGTAATTGATTTAACTTCGCTTTAGTGACCGTATCTGGATTTGCCTCAATAGTTATCTCAATATCTTGCGCAAATCCAAAGTCGGCTTCCAGTGATTTAAGTACCCGACCAAGATCTGCTGGCTCCATGAGAGTTGGAGTTCCACCACCAAAAAATATGGTTGAGATTGGCTTAGAAGTGGAAACTTCTGATCTTGCAATCTTGCTCTCTTGAATCAAGAGATCGATATAGCCATTTGAAACTTGGGCAATATCGCTGCCCGCTTTTAATTCCCCTGGCGTGTAAGTATTAAAATCACAGTAACCGCAGCGCTTAACGCAATACGGAATATGAATATAGAACGAGAGTGGCATAGTGGATATTCTCTCTTATTTTTTCAGTAAACAATAATTTCAGTTAAAGAGTTTTCCGATTCCTGGCAAAAGAATTTTGTAAAGAAGTTATGGCCATCAACTTCCCCAGGGCCTGGTTAGCGTTTAAGCGCCGCGAGAACCCGTTCTTCTATCAACCATGATGTTTACTGGATTTGAAGTAGTGCTGCTTATGCCAGCACCGGTTGGTGTTGCTGTTGCTGTCAGCGAGACAGTTCCACGATTAGATGGGCGCCAACTGCAAGTAACTGAAAAGCTTGAACTGGATCCAGTGGCTAGTTTGTTTTTGCAACCAGGTAGGACTTTGCCATTGACTTTAAATGTAACTTTAGATGCAACCGAGACATTTGCAGTTATGACTACAACCATTCGATAGGCGGCTGTAGTCGCAGATCCGGCGAGTGCTAGTGAGTTGAAAGCTGTGGTATCTACGATATTGGTAACGGTAATTGTGATCGACTGCGTTCCGGCATTGAGAGCAGTATCAGTAGCGGTCAGAGTGATGTCATAAACATTATTCCCGCCGACATCGTCCGGGGCTTCGAAGTCAGGTGATACCTTAAAATTAATGATTGCGGTATCTGTCTCAGATCGAGAGATGTTAAATCTTGCAGCATCAGCGCCTGAAGATATTGTCACAGTTGCAGATTCCGAGACCTTAATAGTTGCAGCAGTCGCTGAAGTTGCAATGTTTTCTGCTGCCGAGAACGAGGATAATGAAGTAAAGGTTGGGGTTGTGGTGTCGGGGGCCACTGCAGTTATTGTTATAGAACCATTACTTGTTCGACTTGCTGAAAGAGAATTTGCTTGACTTGTTCCACTGTTATATGAACCACCACCAAAACCACCAGGATAGGGAGTTAAGTTTTGCGCCGG
>CANKCX010000074.1 GCA_947480375.1 Actinomycetota bacterium | reverse complement strand
TTGTGGTCATCGTAAACTCCGTTCGCGTGCCAATTCGGCAGTCACGACTTCTTTATCCAAATCAAGAAAAGTCAGTTCACTTACTTCGTTTGCAATCGCCTGAGATAGATATTTACGAAGTGCGGCGGTAGTAATAGGTCGTCCGCCCAGACCTGCAATCAAAGTTTTACGTTCAATATTTAAACCACGAATTGCACGATCAACATCTTCGGTAACAATGCCACCAATACCAGTTTGAAATGCTTTTTCAAGAACTATCACTCGTCTGCAATTCTTAAGCGCGTCTCGCAGTTCTATTTCAGGGAATGGGCGGAAGGCAATAATGCCCAGAACTCCAATTTGTACGCCCTCATCTTGCAATTGGTCAATCAAATCCTTCAAAGTACCGAGGATTGATCCGAGTGCAATCACAACCGTTTCAGCTCGCTCTACTTTGTAGGCTCTAACTAGGCCACCGGAATCCCGATTGAATAACTTTTTAAAATCAACTGCAGCTTTGGAGATGTGTCCGAGTGATTCAATCATTCGCTCGTGCGCCATGTATTTAACTTCCATGAAAGCTTCTGGCCCAACCATTGCTCCGATCGAAACTGGATCAGCTGGATCTAAAACTTGACGTGGTTTAAATGGTGGAAGGTAAACACTGACTTCACTTTCGGTTGGAATATCAATTTCCTCAAATGCATGCGTCAAAATAAATCCATCCATGCAGACCATAACCGGCAAGGACATCTCTTCAGCAATTCGAAATGCCTGGATATGTAAGTCGCTCGCTTCTTGATTGCTTTCGGCATACAACTGGATCCACCCGCTATCTCGTTGTGACATCGAATCGCTGTGATCATTCCAAATATTTATCGGGCCACCTATCGCGCGATTAGCAACCGTCATAACAATCGGCAGACCCAATCCCGATGCGTTATAAACAGCTTCAACCATGTACAACAAACCTTGACTAGCCGTTGCCGTATAAGTTCGTGCACCGGTCGCAGATGCGCCGATTGCAACAGACATTGCAGAGAACTCGGATTCAACATTGATAAATTCGCAACCGGTTAGCTCGCCGCTCTTAACCAGCTGGCTTAAACCTTCAACGATATGAGTTTGCGGTGAAATCGGATATGCGCAAATAACCTCTGGTTTGCATGCAGCAACCACATCAGCGATTGCCTTGGAACCTTCAACCTGTCTAAGCATTTGCTGCCACCATATCTAATACATAATCAAAGGCTGCCTGAGCCGCTTTTGCATTACCTTCAGCAACTTTCGGCTTAAATTTTTCGGAGATTGCATCGGTCACCGACTTCAATGAAATCTCTTTGGTGAAAGCAGAAAATGCGCCAAGAAGAACTGCATTAGGTACCGGGCGGCCCAAATGTTCCATTGCTATTTCGGTTGCTGGCACGATTATCAAACGAGAATTAGCAATAATCTCATCGCTTATGCCAAGTTCTGCGATAGTTGATTTGGAATTGATAATCACAAATCCATTGCTAACTAATCCACCAAATACATCTATCTGCTTTAAAAGTGTTGCATCTTGGATTATCAGCGCATCTGGATTTGCGATCGGCTCGCGAGATCTGATTGGAGTCTTCGAAATTCTGCAGAAAGCTACAACTGGTGCTCCGGTACGTTCGGATCCGAAACTTGGGAATGCTTGCGCATGTTTTTTCTCATCGAAGCCAGCTTGTGCCAATAATTCAGCGGCTGTTACAACGCCCTGACCACCTCTACCGTGAATTCGAACTTGCAGCATTAGAACCCTTTCTCCAACCCGGATTCTTCTACTGCTGCTATTGCCTTTAACTATTTTTTGGCAGGGCTGGCACTCAATCGCTTGTGTTTAAGGGAATTCGATACTGAACTTTGCCCGATTCCAAACTATAAGAATCATAAAGCTTGCGCGCTGTTTCATTTGTTGCATCTGTATTCCAATACAACCTCGATGATTTATTGCTAATTGCAATGTCTTTCACTGCATCGATCAGTAATCTGCCAAGCCCTTTGCCTCGAACATTTGGTGACACAAATAAATCTTCGAGGTAGACATAACTATTTGGTGCCCAGGTGGAAGTCTGAAACGAGTAATGCGTAATTCCTTCAATTTTACCTTCAAGCACAGCAACCAAACAGTGCAAGTTATAAGTTGGATCCAATAATCTCTTCCAAGTTAATTCACTCTGCTCTTGGCTCAATTTAGTTTCATAGAATTGCAAGTATCCCTGCCAAAGTGGGTCCCATTGGCTTTTATCGCTATCCGTTAACTCTCTAACTAAAGACATAACTTGATATTAGAAGATTCATCTCTTTTTCCCAAGTACTCTTTGCTGATGTTCGCATTTATCCCTGGATTACTCACTGGCTTCTCGCTAATTATTGCAATCGGCGCCCAGAATGCTTTCGTAATACGCCAAGGACTTACTAAGCGATATGTGCTTTTAACGGTTGCTATTTGTTCCGCTTCGGATGCGCTGCTCATTTTTCTCGGCGCCGGTGGGCTCGGAAGAATCATAAAATCAAATGACACTGCCCTGGAATTCATCCGATGGTTTGGTGTTATCTATCTGATTTGGTTCGGCATAAAAAGTGCTAGATCGGTCTTCCAAAATCAAGTTCTCACGGCCGCAAGTGACGCTTCCGCAAGTCGTAAAAACGTTATAACAACCGTCATTGCACTGACTTTCCTAAATCCCCATGTTTACCTAGATACCGTCATTTTGCTGGGAAGTATCTCAAATCAATTCGGCGAGAATAAATGGTTCTTTGCATCTGGTGCATCAATAGCGAGTTTAATTTGGTTTACAGCAATTGGTTATGGCGCAAAATCGGCATCAAGATATATGTCCCGACCAATATTTTGGAAGGTCCTTGATTCAATCATCACGGCGATTATGTTCTCAATCGCCGCCTTCTTGGCTTTCTACAACTTCAACTAGCTATTTTGTGGGAATCCTAAGTTGATTCCACCGTGGCTTGGATCTAGCCAACGACTTGTAACAACTTTGCCACGAGTAAAGAAGTGAACGCCTTCAGTTCCGTGGGCGTGGGAATCTCCGAATAATGAATTCTTCCAACCACCAAATGAGAAGTAAGCCATTGGAACAGGGATAGGAACATTGATTCCAACCATTCCAACTTCAACTTCATTCTGGAAACGACGAGCTGCGCCACCATCGTTGGTAAAGATAGCTGTTCCGTTTCCATATGGATGGCTATTTACAAGTGCTAAAGCTTCATCATAAGTATTAACTCGAAGCACGCTGAGAACTGGTCCGAAAATTTCTTCCTTATAAATACTCATTTCAGGAGTTACGTTGTCGAAAAGTGTAGGTCCTAGGAAGAAACCTTCGCCATCAACTTTCACGTTGCGACCATCTTCAACAAGTGTGGCACCTGCTTTTTCGCCAGCTTCAATATATGAAGCAACTTTATCGCGATGAATCTTTGTTACTAACGGACCCATATCTGAACCTTGGGTACCGTCACCAGTTTTAATATTTGCCATACGAGACTTGATTCTTGCAACAAGAGCACTTGCAATTGGTTCTACTGCAACAATTGCAGAAATTGCCATGCAACGTTCTCCTGCAGAACCGAAGCCAGCATTAATTGCCGCATCTGCTGCTAGCTCAAGATCTGAATCCGGTAGAACAACCATGTGGTTCTTTGCGCCACCAAGAGCTTGAACTCGCTTGCCAGCTTTGGTGCCGGTTTCATAAACATATTTTGCAATTGGAGTCGATCCTACGAATGAAACTGATTTGATTCCTGGATGAACAAGAAGCGCGTCAACAGATTCTTTATCGCCATGAACCACGTTGAATACACCAGCAGGTAAACCTGCTTGCTTCCAAAGTTCTGCAATTAGCATTACGGCGCTTGGATCTTTCTCGGATGGTTTAACCACAACAGTGTTTCCACATGCAATTGCAATTGGGAAGAACCACATCGGAACCATTGCTGGGAAATTGAATGGTGAAATAATTGCGACTGGTCCCAAAGGCTGACGAATCGAATAAACATCTACGCCAGTTGAAACTTCTTCCGAGAATCCACCTTTAAGTAGGTGTGGAATTCCGCAGGCAAACTCGACAACTTCGAGTCCGCGAGTTACTTCACCGGCAGCATCGCTTAATACTTTTCCATGTTCGGCAGTTATCAGTGCCGCAATCTTCTCTTTGTTCTGTAAAACCAATTCACGGAATGCAAATAGAACTTGGGTGCGCTTTGTCAGCGATGAGTGACGCCATTCTCCGAAAGCGGTGGTCGCGGCAGAAACTGCGCGATCAACTGTGGCTGCATCGGCTAGTGCAACGTTGCCGGTCACTTTTCCGGTCGCTGGGTTGAAAACCTCGCCAGTACGATCTGATTTCTGGGTATCTAGGGCGCCATTAATCCAATGTGTTATCTGATTCATGGCTGCAATCTACGCCAGGGCAATAAGATGGCGCCAATTAATCGTGGGGTAAAACCCGTCCAAACCGTCCAAATCTTCCAATTGCTAGGGGCCAGAGAATGAATCCAGGAAAGTCTGATTCAAAGACCAATGCGCAAGTAAGCGCTGCCGATCATGAATATGTTTTTCACTCTTGGTCTGCTCAAGGTGCAATCTCTCCTATCCCGGTGGCGAAGAGCTCGGGTTCCCGATTTTGGGATCATGACGGAAAAGAATATTTAGATTTTTCATCGCAACTAGTCTTCACAAATATTGGACACCAACACCCAAAGGTTGTTGCCGCGATTCAAGAACAAGCGGGAACTTTAACTGCCCTTGCACCACAGCATGCCAGTGATGTCCGCAACGAAGCAGCGCAACGCATTGTTGAATTAGCAGGTTCTACATTTGCCAAAGTCTTCTTTACTAATGGTGGCGCCGACGCTATTGAAAATGCGATTCGTATGTGTCGTATTCATACGAGAAAACACAAGGTGCTTTCTACTTATCGTTCATACCATGGCAACACAGGCGCAGCTATAAATGCGACTGGCGATCCCCGCAGATTTCCAAATGAATTCGCTACTGGTCACGTTCACTTCTGGGGTCCGTATCTGTATCGCTCTGCTTTCTGGGCGACATCAGA
>CANKCX010000073.1 GCA_947480375.1 Actinomycetota bacterium | reverse complement strand
GACATTGTTTATATTCAATTACCAAAAATTGGTGATCAAGTAACGTCGGGTCAGGTTTGCGGCGAAATCGAATCCACAAAAAGCGTTTCCGAGATTTATTCTCCACTTACCGGAGCGATTGTGGCGGTCAATACAAATTTAGATTCGCAGCCAGAGGCGATCAACAGCGATCCATATGGTCAAGGTTGGATTCTCGAAATTGAGGTATCGCAGGAGAGCAACGGCCTACTCAGCGCGGAGGATTACGCAAAAATTACGGCTTGACCACCCAACGCCGATTGAATAGTGTCAGCCTATAGTTGAACCTCAAGGTTTAGCTCTCTGAGATTAGCAACAGGTTTAGGGGGATAGTCACTTGGTTACACCTCCGTCAGATATCCCAAAAAATCCGCTCGATAAGAACGTTGATCTAACTAGCACTCTGAATATTTCGGCGCTGCGATCAGTTCCGGATTTTCTAACCGATACAACGCTGATCGACTCTTTAACATCTGAAGAATTCAATATTTTGAAAGATCTTGAAAAAGATAGTGCGATGTTTATTTCACTAGCAGGGCCTGGCAAAGGTGCAAGATTCCTATTAGACAGTGACCTAGTCACAATTGGTCGAGATGTAACAAGTGAGATTTTCCTTGACGATGTAACGGTTTCTAGAAAGCACTGCCAAGTAATTCGCTCGAAAATCGCAGGCGCAGTTACCTTTGAAATTGAAGATCTAAAAAGTCTCAATGGAACATATATAAATGCAATCTCCAAGGCGAAAACTTCCCTAAACCACGGAGATGAAGTACAGGTAGGAAAATATCGACTCACTTTCTTGCGACCACTAGCTGGCGCACAATCGAAAGATGTTGAGTAATTTGCTTAAATCACAGAAGAAATCAAAGGGGAGTAAATGAGCGTTCCAGCCCGTGCCTATCTGAGTATCGGCGAAGTTCTAAGCAAACTTCGTGGCGAATTTTCAGACATAACAATCTCGAAAATTAGATTCTTGGAATCTGAAGGATTGATAGAGCCCCAACGAACACCATCTGGTTATCGCAAATTCACCACTGTCGATTTAGAGCGCCTGCGTTATGTGCTCGCAGCACAGCGAGATCAATATTTACCGCTTCGCGTAATTAAAGAGAATCTCGATGCCCTAGATCGTGGTCTCACTCCAAGTGCGGTCCCAGGATCACCTGCAGCCCCTCGCTTAGCTACTATCGATGGCGAATTTGCTCCGGCTAATTTTGTTCACGACAGCCAATTGCGACTATCTCGAGAAGAGTTGCTGCAATCATCTGGACTGTTAGAAGCACAGCTTGAACAGATCGAAGCTTTCGGCTTAATTGAAATGAAGGGTCGCTACTACGACGCTGATTCGTTAGCAGTTGCGAGAGCTGTAGCAGAAATGTCTTCATTCGGAATCGAAGCCCGACATCTCCGAAGTTTTAAGACTGCAGCTGATCGCGAAGTTGGTTTAGTTGAGCAAGTCATCACACCTTTGCTTCGTCAAAAAGGCACAGATGCACAGGCTCGCGCTGAAGAGGTACAACGAGAATTAGCATCACTTTCAATCCGTTTGCATGCCGCATTGGTTGCATCCGGGCTGCATCGTTCAAAATAGTTTTACAAAGCGATGAAATTTAATCTGGTTGAGGTTGTCGGTGTTCGTGTTGAGATGCCGTCCAACCAACCCATCGTTCTACTCAAAGAAGTTGACGGGATTCGCTATCTTCCGATTTGGGTTGGCGCCAACGAGGCAACGGCTATCGCATTTGCCCAACAGGGGTTAGTCCCACCAAGACCGCTTACCCACGATTTACTTAAGAGCGTTATCGAAAACCTAGGTTCGAAGGTTGAGAGCGTCAACTTAACCGAACTTGTAAATGGTGTCTTCTATTCGAATATTACTTTTTCCGGCGGTCAAGAGATTTCGGCCAGACCGAGCGATGCAATCGCCTTGGCGCTACGAGCTGGAACTGCGATTATGGCCTCTGAGAAACTTTTTGAAGATGCAGGCATTGAGATTCCCGATCAAGCAGACGATGAAGTTGAAGCCTTCAGAGAGTTCCTAGACCACATCAATCCCGAGGACTTTTTAGGCTGATTGCCTGCAACTTATCGCAGCGCTATTTCTAACCCTCTAGGAAAACTTTAGGGTTTTGCGTGTCGGTGATTGCCTAGCAGGCGGGCCAGAACTAATCTTCTCTTAAATCCTCACAGGATCTTCCCCCATAGAAGTGAGCCCCAGATGTCACAAGTGACTGATCCATCGACACCGGAAATTGGTTATCGCGGCGCGACTGCTTGCGTAGCGGCAGGGATTACTTATCGCCAATTAGATTATTGGGCGAGAACAGGTTTGGTTGAACCAGGCGTGCAAGGTGCAAGTGGTTCGGGATCGCAAAGACTGTATGGATTTCGAGATATTTTAGTTTTGAAAATTGTTAAACGTCTGCTCGATACGGGCGTATCTCTACAAAATATTCGTTCGGCAGTAGAACATCTTCGTTCTAGAGGTGTAAGCGATTTGGAAAGAATGACTCTGATGAGCGATGGCGCAACTATTTACGAATGCTCGAGCGCCGATGAGATTGTCGATCTTCTTCAAGGAGGACAGGGCGTATTTGGAATTGCGATTGGCAAGGTTTGGAGCGAAGTAGAGGGCTCACTTGCAAATCTTCAAGGCGAAATAAGTTCGACTGGCGAAGGGGTTGTTGGCGGTACATCAATCGCAAACTCGAGTGACGAACTTGCTGACCGTAGAAAGCGCAAACTCGCTTAACTTTTATTAAGATTAAACCAATGTATTCCTTCCCCAAGGAAATGGAGTTAGCTGCTCCATCTATTTAGGGGAGTGGTCGATGAGTTCGGTTCGTTCTAATTTCGCGGATCGGCATATTGGGCCAAACGAATCGCAAATAGATAAAATGCTTCGCGCATTAGGCGAAGATGATCTTGAGAAATTTGTTGCGAAAGTTGTGCCGGCTTCGATTGCCATTGGCACGAAATTGAATGAAGTTTTACCGGATGCGATTTCCGAAACTGCTGCGATTTCCGAACTTCGTGGCTTGGCTAATCAGAATCAAGTAGTTAAGTCTTTGATTGGGATGGGCTATCACGAAACAATTACGCCACCTGTAATTCTTCGAAATGTTTTAGAGAACCCTGCTTGGTATACGGCGTACACGCCATACCAACCTGAAATTAGTCAGGGACGTTTGGAAGCTATCTTTGCTTTCCAAACTGTTGTTACTGATTTAACTGGGCTATCACTTGCAAATGCATCGATGCTAGATGAAGCGACGGCGGCAGCAGAATCAATGACTTTAGCGCGTCGGGTATGGCAAGGAGATGAAGCTGCGATCTTTCTTGTCGATCAAGGGCTACACGAACATATAAAGGCGGTTATAAAGACAAGAGCTAAGCCTCTAAAGATCGAAGTCGTAGAAATCGATCTAGCCTCATCCGGTATTGCAGATATTAGCGCGCCTATTTTTGGGGCGCTCTTCGCTCAAATATCTGCGAACGGTTCCATAAACAACATTTCAAAAACTATTGAAGAGATTCATGAAAAAGGCGGACTAGCAATAATCGCTTGCGATCTGCTGGCACTTACGATTTTCAAATCTCCGGGTGAATTTGGGGCTGATGTAGCAATTGGTTCCGCCCAGAGATTCGGTGTCCCGATGGGATTTGGGGGACCGCATGCAGGATTCATGGCGGTGCGAGAAGGCTTAGAACGTTCGCTTCCTGGAAGATTAGTTGGCCAAAGTTTAGACACGCACGGAAATCTTGCTCTTCGTCTCGCACTTCAAACTCGCGAGCAACACATTCGAAGAGATAAGGCAACCTCAAATATTTGTACGGCTCAAGTTCTGCTTGCGGTTATGTCGGCCTTTTATGCGATGTGGCACGGCCCTGCAGGTTTGAAAGAAATCGCTGAGGAAATTCGGATTAAGACTCTTAATTTAAGAAACGCGTTAATAGAAGCAGGTTTTTCAATCAGCGGCGGGGAAGTGTTCGATACTTTCTTGATAACAGATGTAGATTCTGGCAAATATGCAGATCTAGCTTTAGCCACCGGATTCAATTTGCGAATCATCGATTCACGCACATTGGGAATATCAATCGGGGAAACTATTACAGACATAGATATTTCTAAGATTGCAGATATTTTTACAGCGAAAGTGACATCTGCTTCTGCACCTGTGACATCTGCGCTTGCTCGCAATAGTGCTTATCTGCAGCATCCAATTTTTAAGGGCTATCAATCAGAAACTTTAATGCTTCGTTATCTTCGAACACTGGCAGATCGCGATTTAGCACTTGATCGAACAATGATTCCTCTTGGTTCTTGCACTATGAAATTAAATGCCACTACTGAAATGATTCCGGTAACCTGGAACGAATTCTCGAGCTTGCATCCATTCGCTCCAATAAATCAAAGCACGGGTATCCGAAAATTGATTGCAGAATTATCCGATTGGTTGATTTCGATCACCGGATACGACGCTGTTTCATTACAACCCAACGCCGGTTCGCAAGGGGAGTTTGCTGGTTTGTTGGCTATCCGCAATTACCTAGATTCCCGTGGGGAATTCGAACGCAATATTTGTCTGATCCCATCAAGCGCTCATGGAACTAATGCAGCAAGTGCGGTTATGGCAGGCATGAAAGTTGTTGTGATTGCATGCGATGACGAAGGCAATGTCAGTGTCGAGGATCTACGCTCCAAAATCACCGAATTCGGGGCGAATCTTGCGGCTCTAATGGTTACTTACCCATCAACACATGGTGTCTTCGAGGAAGCAATCACCGAAATTTGCGGATTGATTCATGATGCCGGGGGACAGGTTTACGTCGATGGCGCAAATTTGAATGCACTTGTCGGATTGGCCCAACCTGGAAAATTCGGAGCAGATGTTTCGCATTTAAATCTTCATAAAACTTTCTGCATACCGCATGGCGGCGGCGGACCGGGTGTTGGTCCGGTAATTAGCAAAGCGCATCTCGCACCATTTTTACCAAACCATCCATTAGATAAATCAGCAGGACCAGAGACAGGACCAGGACCAGTTAGTTCTGCGCCTTTTGGTTCGGCTAGCATCTTGCCGATTTCCTGGACAT
>CANKCX010000072.1 GCA_947480375.1 Actinomycetota bacterium | reverse complement strand
GCTTACTCTTCTTGATCCTGGCACTGCTTGGTTTCGCACACCTTCGTAGAGTCGACACTGATTCAGTTATCTAAATATCTAGCTAGAGACCCCAACAGAGACCTCATCTCTCCGTGAGGGAAGGCCCCGAACTCGAAAGAGAACGGGGCCTTTTAGATTTACCGGTTCGGTATGCTCACGCAATGAATTCTTTTGTAGTAATTCCATCTCGGCTTTGGGAATATTGCATAGCTGCAATCATCATTATTTTGGCTCCAGGGCCATCTGTTCTATTCGTGATTGCACGAGCAATAGCCTGGGGTCGCGCTACGGCTATTGCAACTGTGGCTGGCAATGTTATGGGCGCTTTCTCGCTATCAGTTGTTGTTGCCGTTGGACTTGGTCCAGTTTTACAGAGATCAGATTTGGCATTCACGGGTGTTCAAGTATTGGGTGGTGGATATCTGGTTTATCTCGGTATCTCTGCGATAAAGCACAGTCAGATACATGCCAGTGATATGACAAATCAAGGTGATATACGACCTTCGAAATGGAAATCAATGCGTGAGGGTTACTGGGTTGGTGCTCTAAACCCAAAGGGAATAGTTTTCTTCGCAGCAATTTTGCCGCAATTTGTTGATCGTGAAGCAGGAAAAATAACATCGCAATTGATATTGATGGGTGCAATCTTCGCAGTCTTCGCCTTCTTCTCTGACGGCGGTTGGGGGATACTGGCTGGAACCATTAGAAATTGGCTAGCGACAGAAATTCATCGACTAATTCGCATGAGAATGGCTGGTGGAATCGTTATGATTGTTCTTGGTGTATTTACACTAATTTCTGCGATTCGCGGCCGTTAACGCACCCAAATAGTAAGAGGGAGCTTATTTTGAACGGAATGAAAATTACTAAAGTGGAGACAATAAGGCCACTCTCCCATCCATCATCGCTTTGGATTCAACTACATGACGACGAGGGAAATGTTGGCCTTGGTGAGACTTTTTTCAGTCAGAGTGTTATCGAAGAATACATCCACACAATTGCCGCCCCGATAATTTTGAATACTCCACTATTAAATCCAGAGCTAATGAATTTTATTTTAAGACCGTATGTTGGCTTCCAAGGAGGCGGAATAGAGGTGAGGGCAATCGGCGGTCTAGACATTGCACTCTGGGACTTGTGGGGTAAAAGAAAGAATTCACCGCTCTCCGAATTATTAGGTGGGCAGGTGCATAGCGAAATCGATGTCTACAACACTTGTGCCGGCACTGGTTATATGAGTAAAACGGCAAGTCAATCTCCTAAAAACTGGGGTCTTGAAGATAACGAGAAGCCTAAATATGACGATTTAAACGGATTCCTGCATCGCCCAAAAGAGCTAGCAAGAGATCTTTTGGATTCAGGAATAAAGGGAATGAAGATTTGGCCCTTTGATTTCGCTGCTGAGCGAACAAAGGGAACACATATCTCCAAATCTGAACTTGAATCAGGGCTAAAAATTGTTTCAGATATCCGCGATGAAGTTGGCATGGATATGAATTTAATGATCGAATTACATGCCCTTTGGAATCGACCTTCCGCTGAAATAATTATGAATTCTTTAGATGAATTCTCGCCTTACTGGATTGAAGATCCATTGCGACCAGATTCTGTTGATGCAATAAATATCCTTAGATCAAATACCGGAATGAGAATTGCACTTGGTGAGACATCAGTCGGAAGGCGTGAAGTTTTACCACTTCTTCAGGGTGGTGTAATTGATTACCTAACACTTGATATCCAATGGACAGGTGGCTTAACGGAGGCTAGAAAAATGGCCTCACTCGCCGATACTTTTGCAATTCCAATTGCTCCACATGATTGCACTGGTCCGGTTTCATTAGCGACTTCAACTCATTTTTCTCTCTCTCAGCCAAATGGTTTTCTTCAAGAAACTTGTCGGGCATTTATATATTCTTGGTATGACGAATTCACTGAAGGAATCCCTGTGATAAAGGGCGGCAAAATAAGTGCCCGCCAAGAACCAGGACATGGAGTTATCTTAAAAGATTGGCTCTTTACTAGTCCAGAAGTAGTAATTAGAACTTCGGAATAATTCTTACTTCAAGATTTATTTAGTTAAACATCAATCGTTGACATATCTGGATATCGATCCCCGACAGCGATGCCGAATGGCGCAATCAATTCTATTTTTGCCAAATCCTCTGGAGTTAGAAACACTTCGGTGGCGGATAAATTCTCCTCAAGTCTTTTAATACTTCTAGTTCCTGGAATTGTCACAATATCCTTGCCTTGTTGTAAAAGCCAGGCAATAGCAATTTGGGCAACACTCGCTCCTTTGCTATTCGCAATTTCTGATAGCCCCTGAACAATCTTAAAATTCTGTGAGTAATTCTCCGCTTGGAATCTTGGATATTTACGACGTACATCATCTAGATCAAAACTATCAAACGTGCTAAATCTTCCCGTTAGGAATCCGCGCCCAAGTGGTGAGTATGCGACAAAACCAATACCTAACTCTCTTGCAACATCTAAAACGCCATTTTTCTCAGGATCTCTTGTCCAAATTGACCACTCTGATTGAATTGCAGAAATTGGGTGAACATCGTTTGCTCTTCGGATTGATGACGGTGAAGCCTCGCATATTCCAAGATGAGCAACTTTTCCAGCGACAACAAGTTCCTTCATCGCTCCCCATGTTTCTTCAATAGGAATCGTTTTATCTACTCGGTGTTGATAGTAGAGGTCTATCCGATCGATTCCGAGCCTTGAAAGTGAGGCATCGCAAGCTTTACGGACATAATCAGGTTTTCCATTAATGCCATGCCATCCGCCTTGTGCATCTCTTTCGTTTCCGAACTTGGTAGCGATTATTAACTTATCTCTCCGACCTTTGATTGCGCTTCCGAGTAGTACCTCGTTAGTGAAGGGACCATACATATCCGCTGAGTCAAAAAAATTAACACCTAACGCAATTGCCCTCTGAATTGTTTTGATTGATTTGGAGTCTTCGCGTGGACCATAGAAATCACTCATCCCCATACAGCCCAAGCCCAACTCTGAGACCTCTAGATTTGCTCCTAGTTTCCGCTTATTCATCTAAATCCAAACCTCAATTAGTAAGTTGCGCGACCGCCAGATAAGTCAAAGACAAACCCAGTTATATACGAACACTCCGGTGAAGCAATAAAGGCTACCAATTCTGCGGCCTCCTGAGTCTCCCCCATTCTCCCCATTGGAATACGAGAGAGCATATATTCAATAACTTTTGGATCGGTGTTGTCATTTATAGGCGTGCGTATTACAGCGGGCGCTATTGCGTTTACTGTAATTCCACTTTTAGCAAGCTCTTTGGCACTTGATTTCACTAACCCGATTAATGCGGCTTTAGATGAGGAATATGGCGCCATATTGGGATTACCCTCTTTGCCGGCAATCGAAGAAATCTGAACTATCCGCCCGTACTTTTCTTTGATCATGTATTTTGAAACCGCGATCTGTAGCGCAACAGCGCCAAAAAAATTAATGTCGAAAGTATCGCGGAAAGCTTTCAAATCTAATTCGTGTGCAGGTATGCCCGTAGGACCAGTAACTCCTACTGCATTTATGCAGATGTCAATCCTTTTGAAAGTTGCAAAGACATCATCGGTACTCTTATTAACTGCTTCAATGTCGCGTAGATCAACCTGACTAAATTGCGCTTTATCTCCCTCATTTTCAATCAGGCTTACAATTTTTCCAGAAGCTTCAGCGTTCAAATCAAAGATAACGACTTGCGCTCCCAGGGATGCAAGAAGGCTAGTAGTCGCTGCTCCTATTCCACTTCCCCCGCCAGCAACTATCGCAACCTGTCCTTCTAGCGGTCGCAAACCTTTCATTCTTGCTTCTCCCAAGTTCACTAAGTTAACTCCTAAAGTAATTTCTCCAAAGTTTACGTAGGTATCTTGGAAAACTAAATAAGTTTCAGTATATATTTTTAAATAAGTTCACAAATATGAAAGTTAAAACACACGATATAAACACTCACTAAATTCGGTAAAAATCTTCGGCAGTCACGGATGCAATTGCAAGTTGCTCATTCGCGGAGTATTGCGAGATTATCTCCCTATAGATATTAAATACTGCGTCATATGAGCTGAAAAGGCGGTCGAGCGGCCAATTTGAGCCAATCATGCAACGTTCAGGACCAAAAACTGAAATGCAATATTCAATCCATGGTTTGATGCTTGCCAACGTAAATTGTGGGTCTAACATTCCGACCCCGGATAATTTGCAGTAAATATTTGGTTCATCAGCCAATGCTTTCATTCCAATCTTCCAATTTTTAAAATATTCATCGGCGGTAGAAATCGGAATACCTATATGTTCTATAACAATTTTTAGTTCTGGATGTCTTCTGGCCATTGCGGCAGCAAGGTGCATATTTGGCCATTGGCAATCCAAATCAAGAACTAAATTCTTCTCGGCCAAGTAACTCAGCGCGCCATCCAACTCCTTAAGGTTCTTTCCACTGGCTAAAGCCGGTTCGATCGCGAAATCACGTACGCCCCTGAAGTTCGCGTAAGCCAAGTGCCTATCAATTACTTCCCGGGCGCTATCTAAAGTCAGATCGACATGCCCCACCATTGCCGCAGGTAGGCCAGTTCGTTCAAACATTTGCGTCAGCCACTCGGTTTCGAGAACTGGATCCTTTGAACCTATCGCTGCTTGAATGTGAACAAACTTCCCTACTTCTGCGAACCTCGATTCGGCAAGTAAATTCTCTGCCTCATAGCGAAGTGATTTCATGCCATCAATATTTCCAAGACGGCCTTCTTCAGCACCTGGCATTAGCCATGACCAAAGAAGGTTCTTATGCGTGAGGTCAAATAGATGAATATGAGTATCGACTATTTTTAGCAACTAGCTTCTATTCCTTTAAAGCCAATGTAGCTAACACGCTTTTATCAAGTGTGTATCCGAGTCCCGGCTTATCGCTAATCGCAATTTTTCCATCCTTTGCAATTGGATTGCCTTCGAATAAATTCCAGAAGTGTGAGTATCCGCCCTCTGAAACTTGTGGGAAGTATTCGGTGTAAGGCGTATTAACTTGCGAGAAGACCAAGTGGAGATTGTGAAGGTCGTTGCCGTGTGGCACGACTGGAAGATCTTTAGCTGCAGCCATAGCCCAAATCTTTCGGGCCTCGGTAATTCCACCAACGCGGTTAACATCTGGTTGGAGAATATGTGCTGCGCCTTTCTCAATAATCTCTTGGAAATCCCATCTGGTATATGAATGCTCGCCATGTGAAATTGGAGTCTGGGATACTGAACATAATCT
>CANKCX010000071.1 GCA_947480375.1 Actinomycetota bacterium | reverse complement strand
CCAAATGCAAGTGCAATTGGTGACATGCCATTTCCAAAATTGCTAATAAAGCGGGCAAAATAAAAGCGCTTTATATAGCGATAGCCAAAAAGTTCGGTATAACTCACTTGCTCATGATACTTGTACTTGCGGAAAAGTTATTTGTTCGCCATTTGAAAATCGAGCACTTGGCGCTCCGCTCAAAATATGAACGCTACCTTCACCATAAACTTTCCAGGTATTTTCTACAAGATTTGTAGTTTCATCTAAACCGGTCGCTAAAGCCGTATCTTCATCGATGCCAATAATTATTGTTCCTTCTGGGGCTTTCATTACTATTTTCGCAGCGCTGTCGGGGATCCAACCAAAGAATTTGTTGTAGTGCGGAATAGGTCGCAATTTAGGAATTACATTCAACCCCGGAATTCCTATGTTCTTCATCCGAAGAAAATTTGGAACGTCACCACTCAAAGCCATCGCGCCTGCACTGCATCCAGCTAACGATGCGCCAAGTTGCCAATTTTCATAAATTGCATCCCAAAGCGGAGTTGCCGCAAGTGAATTAGCAAGATAACCAGGATCACCACCCGAAAAATAAATAAGGCCAGCGCTTTTAACCCTAGAAATATATTTTGGATTAAATGCATCTTCTCTTGTGAAAATTGGAAGAAAATCTTGTACTGCGCCAATTCTTCTAGCTTGCTCTTCTCCTAATTTTTCCCAGAATTCCAAGCGTTCACGGCTCTCTTCTCCTGCAGCAGTTGGAATTTGTAAGTAAATATTTGGCTTTCCATTAGAAATACCTGAATTAAGAAGTGAAGTCTCAAGTTCTTGCATCACAGGTAAATATTCGCCTGAACCGACTAGAGCGAGTGCCCCTACTTTTGACATGTAGTTACTTTATCTGCCGGTATTCAATTCTTTATTAGGTAAGATACTCGTTATGCGTAAATGGGCCGGAAAAATTGCAGTGGCCCTGTCTCTGGCAGTTGTTTTATCGTCTGGGGCTTTTCACTTCTTCAGCAAAGCTGCTTCAAGCGCCATCCCGAGATCAAAGGTTTTGCAAGGCGCTAAACAATCCAAGAATGGTGATACAAATATTCTTCTACTTGGGCTTGATAGTCGCCGAGATGCAGATGGAAATCCACTTCCTTTAAAGCTAACTAAGTTGTTACATGTTGGGCCAGCATCTATCGGTGGATACAACACAAACACCATGATTTTGATTCACCTGCCTGCAGGTGGAAAAAAGGCTGTCGCAATTTCAATTCCGCGTGATGATTATGTAAATGTTCCAGGTTACGGAATGAAGAAGATAAAAGAAGCATACGGTTATGCGAAATATGCCGAAGACTCCAAGCTATATAAAGAGGGAATCCAACAACCCGCCCGCGAACATCTGGCACGAGATGCTGGAAGAGCGGCCGCAATTGCGACTGTTTCACAATTCTTAGATGTTCCTATTGATCATTTCGCTGAAGTTAATCTCCTTGGTTTTTATGATTTAGCTAATGCTCTAGGCGGGATTCAAGTCTGCCTAAACAAGGCAGTAAATGACAGCCAATATTCCGGCGCAGTTTTTCCAGCAGGACTGCAGACAATTTCGGGCGTCGACGCTCTTAAATTCGTTCGCCAGCGCCATGGTTTACCAAATGGAGATTTAGATCGAACACATAGACAACAGGCATTTATTACCGGTGTTATTACAAAATTTAGAACTCAAGGAATATTCGGTGATCTTGGAAAGTTATCTGCGCTTCTAAATGTTGCAAAGAAGGATGTTGTTATTGATTCGGGATTCGATGTTCTAGGTTTCTTGCCACAGGCAAAAGCGCTAACCGGAGGAAATATTAAGTTTTATACTCTTCCAATTGAAGGCTACGTTATGCGCAATAGCCAGAGCGTGAACCTAGTAGATGAAATTAAAGTTCGTAAATTTGTTAAAGATCTTTTTAATCCGAAGGAAAAGGATCCAAACGCAACACCATCTCCAAAACCAACCAAAATCAACTATGCCAATTTAGCCAGTGGCAAAGCAGTTGATGGCGGAAAAATACCTTGTGTAAATTAATTCGAAACTGAGGACAAATGTTTGCGATCTTGGCAGTATTAATTGGTGTTGTAGTTGCGGCCCAATCACGCATAAATGGCCAACTTTCGGTCGATCTAAATAATGGTTTAGCAGCTGCCCTTGTTTCATTTGCAACTGGATGGTTACTTGTATCAATTTTGGTCTTAATGAATAAGAGAGAACGCAGCGGATTACAAGAGATATTTTCTGCAATTAAAGAGAAGAGATTGGTTTTCTGGGAAATAAGTGGTGGCTTTCTTGGTGGTTGTTATGTTGCAGCACAAAGTATTGCAGTTCCCCAAATTGGTGTGGCGCTCTTTACGATAAGTGTTGTCGCAGGTCAAACGGTCTCTTCACTTTTTGTTGATAAAGCAGGAATCACTTCAAGTGGGAAAGTAAAGATAACTGCGTCAAGAACTGCCGGCGCATTTGCAACTCTTATTGCCGTATTCATTGCGGTTTATCCTGATTTTTCAAATTCAGAATTTAGATTTGTGCCCCTTCTAATGGCGCTTGTTGTTGGTGTCTTCGCATCAGTTCAGCAAGGTTTAAATGGTCGAGTAAATGCAGTGGCGAAACGTCCCCTTGCAACTGCTTGGTTAAATTTTGCAACAGGTGCGATGATCGTTGTGATTGCACTTTTAATTAACTTGCTTTCTGGTGCAGAGATTAAGGCGCCACCCAACAATTTCTGGGTCTATACCGGCGGAACTTTAGGATTGGTTTTTGTCGCAGTATCTGCCTACATTATTAAGCACCTGGGAGTCTTAAACTTTGTCATTCTAAATATTGCTGGCCAATTGGTAGGAGCGGTGATAATTGATTGGCTTGCACCTGCCAAGGCTGGTTCGCTGAATGGTTATTTAATTTTTGGAACTACGATGACGATTGCTTCAATAGCTGTTTCTAGAATTTTCGAAGCGCGAAAAACTAAAAGTTAGTCGTCGTCTTCCTCACCGCGTTCACCATGTTCGCGGCCTTCACCATCATCGTCCCCACCGCCGCCAGAGATGCTGGGCTTTGAAATCGCAGGCTTTGCAATTTTTGGTGCCTTAGTTTTTGCAGGGGCTTTGCTTTTCACAGGCGTTGCGGATTTAGTTGGAGTTGCTGAAGCTGTTTCCTGGGGAGTACTTGATGCAACAGGATCTGGCGTTGAAACATTCGTGATATTCGGTGCCGAATCTGCAGGTTTTAACTCTGCATAAGCAACACCAGCTGCAACAGCTAGGCCAATTCCGACTAAAGCAATCTGTGATTTCATAATTGAATTATGAGGCAAATGGCTGTGCTAGTCGACAACAAAGGCTGGGAATTTAGTAGATATTTCTACTTTGTTCGAGGTTTCGATTTTCCAACATTTTTCTTTGGTCCGGCCTTTTTAAAAGTTCCCTTTGCAATTGGAGCCCGCTTAGCAGGCGCCTTTTTTGCAAATTTCTTTGGACCAGAAGCCTTCTTAAATGGTGGGCGCTTGCCTTCAAACTTTTCACTTCGCTCGGTCTTCTCAGAATCAGCGCGCCAAGTTGAGGTTGCAGGTCTTGAATCAGATTTATAACTCTTCTTTACCGGCTTTGGAGTATTGAAGCGATCTGCTTTTGCCGGACGATCTGATTTTTCAAATCGCTCTGATTTTGGATGTCGATCTGCGCGGAAGGTACGTTCTGGACGTTCTGTGCGAACTGGACGATCAGTGCGATCACTTCGTTCTGTGCGAACTGGACGATCATTTCGTTCTGGACGTGACTCATATTTTGGCTTCGATGGAGATGCGCCACGGAAAGAGCGAACTGGTTTTTCACTTCGGGCTGGACGATCGCTCTTAAATTCTTTTTCGCTATCACCAACGCGTCCGCCGCCTTCGCTGCGCTTCTTAAAATTACTTGCATGTCCACGGCGGAAACCACCACGGTCACCACGGTCGCGACTTCCACGATCATTACGTCCTGGCTTTTCTGCTTCAACTATTACCGGAATACCTGATGGTTCTTGAGCGCCAGTGACGCGAACTAATTCAGGATCTGATGGGCGAACATAAACTTCATTTAGCTTTACTTTTGCTTGATTTGTGATTCCAAAAATTCCACGCTTCTGCTTGTGCGTAGCAAGAGTTACAACTACACCAGTTGCACCAGCGCGTGCAGTACGGCCGGCACGGTGTAAATAATCCTTATGGTCAGCAGGTGCATCTACGTGAACTACTAATGAAACATCATCTACGTGAATACCGCGGGCTGCAACATCGGTAGCAACAAGTGCTGATGCGCGGCCATCTTTAAATGCAGCTAGAACTCGAGTTCGTTGCCCTTGAGATTTTCCGCCATGCAAAACACCTACTGGAACACCAGAGCGAAGCATTTTTTCTGCAAGTTTATCGGCGCCATGTTTGGTACGAACGAAGAAAATTGTGCGGCCTTCGCGTGCTGCAATTTGAGTTGCAACTAAATCTTTATGTCCTTGATCCATAATCAAAACGTGATGTTGCATATCAGCAGCACGAGACTTTTCATTTTCAAGAGAGTGGGTGATTGGATTCTTTAGGAAACGCTTTACCAACGAATCAACATCACGATCTAGGGTTGCAGAGAAGAGCAGGCGTTGCCCGTCATCTTTAGTCTGACCCAAAATATCTTTTACTACTGGCAAGAAGCCCATATCTGCCATTTGATCAGCTTCATCTAAAACTGTAATAACTACATCATCTAACACAACGTGCTTCTTCTCGATTAAATCAATTAGGCGACCTGGTGTTGCAACAAGAATTGTTACACCGCTGCGAAGTGCCTTGATTTGGCCAACATAAGAGAGTCCGCCGGCAACAACTTGAGTACTTAAACCAACTTTGCGAGAAAGTGGGCCGACAACATCTGAAATTTGAACAGCGAGTTCGCGGGTTGGTGAAAGGATCAAACCAAGTGGGCGATGTGGCTTAGCGATGCGACCTTCAAGGCGAGTCAACATAGCAAGACCAAAAGCTAGAGTTTTTCCAGAACCAGTCTGTCCACGACCTAAAACATCGCGACCTTTAATTGCATCTGGGAGTGTGGCTGTTTGAATTGGAAATGGCGCAGTAATTCCTTGAGCATCAAGTGAATCTACGAGCGCAGCAGCAATACCTAAATCTTTAAATGACATAAAAATACCAATCGAGACATCAAGCGTGTCTCGTGGTGCCAAAGATTAAGACTCGCAAGTGAACCTTGATTCTTATCAGAGGGTTCTATGGGGAGTGCTGCGGTTGCAACAACTGGCTAATT
>CANKCX010000070.1 GCA_947480375.1 Actinomycetota bacterium | reverse complement strand
GAGTTGATTAGGTAGGCGAGCCACTTATAGGACACTATCCGCCCTATCGTCACAACGGCGATCAGCAGTTTTTCAAATTGCTACTTATAGTTTTTAAAGAGGAGGTGCCATGGCAACGGATTACGACACACCGCGAAAGCAGGACGAAGAACTTCATGAAGAATCTCTTGAAGAACTCAAAGCCCGCAGAGCAGATGCTCAATCTGGTCAAGTTGATATTGATGAAGAAGAAGCGGCCGAGAATCTAGAACTTCCAGGCGCTGATCTTTCTGGCGAAGAGTTAACTGTTCGCGTAGTTCCAAAGCAAGAGGATGAATTCACTTGTTCACGATGCTTCTTAGTACATCACGCTTCACAACTTGCTAAAGGTGAAGGCGCAAAGGCAGTCTGTAAGGATTGTATTTAATTAGTGATCTGCAAGATTTAAAACTTTAGCTAATTCAGTCGCTCTATTGGTGCTTATAAGCCAATAGGGCGTTTTATCTTTTGGGTCACGGATATCTAATTTGAGAGCTGTACTAATCCAGAATCTAATCTGTAAATAACTTGCAGGATCGGCATCGACTCCTCGAATCCGCTTATATTCTGCAAAATCTAGAGCTTTGAAATTGTGGATGAAGGCCCGCTCGATTGCAGCTGGTCCAACTAATAGCCAACCCTTTGTCACGGTTATTTCAAGGGCGGTTCGCTCTGATGCGACTATCAATAATACAAACTGAATAATTGAAACGATTAGTGCTGGCGTATTTCCAAGCGCCGCCCAAATTGAAAGTGAAACCGAGCCCGCCATAAATAGTGCAAATGCCCAGAGCCACCAGCTCCAGGTAATTCGCTCTTGATAAATTGGAAGACCGTAATTGGTATCTTCGTGTCGGTTCACTTTTTTCGAGTTGCTCACAGGCTCACGCTACGCCATGTCGCGAACCATATCGAAATGAATATGTATTGAGTTCGCTAAGGGTTAGGCTTTACTCATGAGTCGCGTTCCAAGCACGGTACCGCCAGAGGGTTCACAAATTCCACCTCGCCATGCAAAGGCTCCGCTACCGGGAACAAAAATTCCTTCACACTTTGGACATTGCTTTGGTTGCGGTGAATTGCACCCAACCGGTCTGCATTTAGTTGCACATGCTGGCGAAGGTCAAAATTTAACAGCCGTCTTTACTGTTACTGAAAATCATCAAGGTGCACCCGGACTTGCACACGGCGGCTTACTCTCACTTGCATTTGATGAAGCTCTTGGAAAATTGATGTGGTTAATTCGCTCACCAGCCGTAACAGCGCGACTTGAAACCGATTTTCTGCTTCCAGTTCCTATGGGAACCGTTCTGCATATCAGTGCCGAAATTACCGGACAAGTTAATCGCAAGGTTTATTGCAGCGCCGAAGGTCGAATTGATTCGCCAGATGGTCCAGTGGCGGTGCGGGCGGCTGCGCTATTCGTAATAGTGCCGATGCAGCACTTCCTTGATAACGCACCAAAGGCTTATCTCGATCACGTGACCGCGCACCCAGAATTATTAGCATTTGTTGATCCAGAGTTTGAAATTAATCCATGACCGCAACAAATAACGTCAAGGTTTTAATTACCCGCCTTGATGATTCTGTCCCAGCGCCTAGTTATGCAAAACCCGGAGATGCCGGCGCCGATCTAACAACTCGAGTTGATATAACTTTGCAACCAGGAGAGCGTGCACTAGTCCCAACAGGGATTTCAATCGCATTGCCAAATGGTTATGTAGCACTGGTGCATCCACGTTCTGGCTTAGCGATTAAACATGGCGTAACAATGGTTAATTCACCTGGCACAGTCGATGCGGGTTTTCGTGGGGAGTTACAAATAATTTTAATTAATCATGACCCAAAATCTGCAATCTCATTTAAAAAAGGTGATCGCATTGCACAATTAGTTATTCAAAAAGTTGAACACGCAGAATTTATTGAAGTTACGACACTTCCTGGTTCCGATCGCGGTACTGGCGGTTTTGGATCTACGGGAGGCAAGAGCTAATGCAGGAAGAGGATAAGGCCAAAGTAGTCAATGCACTTGGTGGCAAAAAAGGAATTATTGACTCAACGATTCCATCATTAGTTTTCTTGCTTACATATAACGTCACACACAATTTGCGCGCTTGTCTTTATGTTTCACTTGCGACAGCAGCGCTCTTAATGCTTTGGCGCCTTATAAAGCGTGACACTTTGATGCATTCAATCTCAGGTTTTATCGGAGTCGCATTCTGTGGTTGGTTTGCCTGGAAAACTGGCGCGGCAAAAGATTATTACGCACCAAGTCTCTGGAAGAACACCGGCTTCATGCTGGCCTATTTACTTTCAATTCTGGTCAACTGGCCGTTAATTGGCGTTCTGCTTGGACCAATTCTTGGCGAAAATTTTAATTGGCGAAAAGATCCAAAGCGTTTAGCGGCTTATAAGAAAGCCACCTGGATCTGGTTTGCACTCTTTGCATTACGACTTGGAATTCAATATCCACTCTTTAAAGCTAATCAACTCAACGCCCTTGGCATTGCAAATATTTTCTTAGGCTTTCCGCTGTATCTAGCAACGCTCTGGGGTACTTGGATGGTTATTAAATCGGTACCTGTAACTAAAACTGATAATTAATTTGCTATAAAGCAGTTCTTTAGTAACTCTTCAGCAGCAGCTGTTGCAACAAATAGAAGTTCATCGCCCGCAGAATAAACATCGTGCGCATGAGGTGTAATTACTTGGCCATCACGAACAATCGCAGCCAAGGTTGCATTTTCAGGCAACTTAACTTCTTCGACTGTGCGACCTAAACACTTAGCCTCTTCTGGCAAGGTTATTTCTACCAAGCTTGCTTCGCCCTTTTGAAGTGAGAAGAGTCGGACTACATCGCCCACAGAAACTGCTTCTTCAACGATTGCAGAAATGATTCTTGGGGTTGAAACTGAAACATCTACGCCCCACGAAGAGTCAAACATCCATTCATTCTTTGGATGATTAACGCGGGCTACTACGCGAGGTACGCCATATTCAGTCTTAGCTAGAAGTGAGGCTACAAGATTTACCTTGTCATCACCGGTTGCTGCAATTAAAACTTGGCAGGTATCTAATTTCGCATTATCTAGTGCAGTAATTTCGCAAACATCAGCCATCAACCATTCAGCGTTAGGCACACTCTCCATTTTTAACGCTTTTGGATCACGATCGATAAGCAGAACATGGTGACCATTTTCAATAAGTTCCCGGGCAATTGAGCGCCCAACATTTCCGGCACCTGCGATTGCAATTTTCATAAGCCTTATGCCTCTTCCGGAGATTTAGCTAAAGCGGTTTCGGTATTTGCTAGTTCAGAATCGCGAACCATTACGTGAACCAGATCGCCCTCTTGTAAGACTGTGTTTTCGGTTGGAATCATGCCTTCACCAAGTCGAGTGATAAATGCGACTCGAGCTTTGGTTGAAGTTTCGATTAACGAAACCGGCTGTCCAAACCAATCATGATGTAGATGAACTTCACAAAGTTGTACAACTCCACTTGCATCACGCCACTCTGATCTTGAACCTTCTGGGGCAAGTCTGCGAATTATCTGATCAGTTGTCCAAAGTACGGTTGCAACTGTTGGGATGCCAAGACGTTGATAAATTTCTGCGCGAGCTGGATCATAAATACGAGCTACAACGCGCTCCACACCATATGTTTCGCGAGCTACTCGCGCCGCAAGAATATTTGAATTATCACCATTTGAAACTGCAGCAAATGCATCAGCTTTTTCAATTCCTGCCTCGAGCAAAATATCTCTATCAAATCCGACGCCAGCAACTGTTTGACCTTTGAAATCTGGTCCCAATCTGCGAAATGCCTCACGATTTTGGTCGATAACAGAGACGGAATGTCCGGCAGCCTCTAAATCAGTGGCAAGACCAGAACCGACTCGACCGCAACCCATAATGACAACGTGCACGAAGTACAACTTACACCCTTAAGGTTGCCCCTATGGAATCCAACGTAAAGAACGCCGAAAGTTCTTTGAAAGTCGGCGACCGGATTACGGTGGAAATCGGCCCCGTTGCTCATGGCGGACATTTTATAGCGCGCCATTTAGGACAAGTAATTTTTGTTAGATACGGAATCACTGGCGAAGAAGCGGTAGTCGAAATTACATCGGTATCTTCAAAGTTGGCACGTGGCGATGCAATTGAAATTATTAAGCCATCGAAAGATCGAGTAGTTCCACCTTGCAAGTATGCAGTTCCTGGCGGTTGCGGCGGATGCGACTTTCAACATATAGATATTTCAGCTCAAACCGAATTGAAGCGACAAGTTATTCGCGAACAATTTTCGCGCCTTGGCAAGATGGAAATCGATCTTGATGTAATTGCGGTTGAACCCAAGGATGGATTGCATTGGCGAACCCGTATGGATTTTGCAATTTCTAAGAGTGGTAAACCAGGGCTTTATTCGGCTCGCAGTAAAGAAGTAACTGAAATTGATAAATGTTTAATCGCAGTTGAAGCAATTAATGATCCAGCAATGTTTGCAAGAACTTGGAAGGGCGAGGATCGCTTAGAAGTTGCGGTATCTAGTTCAGCCGAACGCAATGTTTCAAGAGGTGGTAGAAGTATTTCTGGCCCAACTCAATTGCATGAAGTCGTTGGCGAACATACCTATGAAATTTCTCCCACTTCTTTCTGGCAAAGTCACAAAGCCGCACCAGAAACTTTAAGTAAATTAGTGATGGATTTATTAGCACTTCGCCCTGGCGATCAAGCCTGCGACCTTTATGGTGGCGTCGGTTTATTCACTGCTCCAATTGCCGAAGATGTCGGGGATATTGGCAAGGTACATTTAATTGAATCTAGTCATCGGGCTACCCAAGATGCGTTGAAGATTTTTGAAAAGCAGAAGAACGTTGTAATCCATTCTGGTCGAGTCGAACAGAAGCTGCCGCTAATTAATAGAGTTGATGTAATTTTGCTAGACCCACCTCGAACCGGTGCGGGCGAAATGGTTGTAAAACAGATGATGGCAAAGAAACCTCGAACAATTGTTTACGTCTCGTGTGACCCAGCTTCATTGGCTCGAGATGCGAAACAACTGGAAGATGGCGGATATCACTTAGATCACATCGTGGGATTCGACCTATTCCCGATGACCCACCATGTGGAATGTGTGGCGCGCTTTACCCTCGGTTAAGATGCGGGCATGAGTAAAAATTCTTTTGATGCCAAGACCCAGATAGAAGTAGCCGGTGCGAAATACGAAATTTTCGACATCACCAAATTAGCCGCCGCAAAGACGCTTCCGTTTAGCTTAAAAGTCTTACT